>JALOMS010000150.1 GCA_025455345.1 Thermoflexibacter sp.
GGACTTCCAGTCTGGGACTAAAAAAACGTTTATTTTTGTTGAATTACTTAAGTAATCTAACTTTTCTAAGCGTTCTTTGTATTAAAGTCCCATTGGGACAATATATTGGTAGAAAACGTAATTTTAACACAGCCTGTAAGTCCCATAGGGACGTAACTATTTCATTAACAAATATTTGTATCGTCCCTATGGAACTTAGATTTTGGGCTTAATTTAGTTTCTACAAAGCTTATGTCCCTAACGGGACTTCCAGTCTGGAACTGAAAAAACGTTTATTTTTGTTGATATACCTAAGTAATCTAACTTTTCTAAGCGTTCTTTATTTAGCTTCGTAGTAGGCGACAGTTTTGTAAAAAAGCAAATATTATCCCATTATAAAGTCCCATAGGGAATTCCATTCGGGGACGAAACTAATCTTTTGTTAGTTAGTAAGTTACGCCTCTAAGAGGCTTTATATACGGGCATCACCTGTTAGTTTTACAAAACGCAAGTTCCTAACGGAACTGAATACAAAAACGCTTATTTTTGTTGAATTACTTACACTCCATATTATGCAAAACACACTAATTCAAATCTGTGGCTAAGATTTCCTTCTGCCAAAGTTGCTTACCTACGGTATTAAATATTGAAATAGTCAATTTCCTATTTTTAGCATCTCCTGTAATTTCTAAAATACTGAAATTGCGCTCTTTAAGCAAAGTATCAGGGACTCTCAATGTATTAGCTTCTTTTTCTACTGCTACTCCACCTGCTCCTGAAGTCAAAGGAGAAACTGTCAAATCATACAAAGGATAGAGTTTACTATTTTCTTTAAGCATACTTAGCTCCGTATGATGACGGTCGCCTGTGAGGAAAAATACGCCTTTGATTTTAGTTGTTCTGATGAAATCCAATAGTTTTTGGCGTTCTTCTGCATAATTGGCGTAGTTTTCATAGACTTGGGCGGGATTAAGCACTTGACCACCTACGACGACGAATTTGAAGGTAGCTTCGCTGTAAGCAAGCGCGTCCATCAACCAATTGAGTTGTTTTTCTCCAAGATATTCTCTTTTGGCGACATGATTTTCGTTCGGAGTTTTAAAATAACGGTCGTCCATCAAGAAGAATTGTACGTCCCCCCACATAAAAGTTCCACAAATGCCCTTGCCATCAGTACCTATACCATAATTAGGATTGCCCCAAAACAGTTTGAATGCTTCTGTGGAAAGGTCTTTATAAACATAACCTCTATCGGAATCATTAGGACCGAAATCATGGTCGTCCCAAATCGCATAGTGATGAACAGAGCCGAGCAGGGGTTGTAGTTCGGGCAAAGAGCGAGCGTGTGTATTGCGATGCAAAATCCCCGAACGAGAGTCAAAATCTGGCTCACGCAAGTAGATGTTGTCCCCACCCCAAATCATAAAATCGGGTTTTTTCTCATAAATAGCGTTAAATATTTCATAGTTCCCACCGTAAGGCTTCCCTGGTCTATCGTATTTTTCTTCATTGATATAGGCACAGCTCCCAAAGGCGAACTTAAAATTTGGAGGGTCTTTGCGCCACTGCCAAAGTTCTTGCGTCTGAAAAGCAAGTGGATAGTTTCTTACTATTTTTTTTCCGTTGATGTATAGTTCGTATTCATACTTGGTACTCGGTTCTAAGCCTTCAATGACAATCTTTGCTACAAAGGCATCTGTCTTCTTGGTCAGATAAGTATCTGTTTTAATGCGCTTATCAGGACTGTTCTTGTCCCAATACATAAAATATACGGAAGCGGGTTCGTGAGTTTGTACCCATAATAAGACCTCTCGCATCGTAGAATAGCCCACCATAGGACCAGACTGTAGGGGAGTTTTTTGGGCAAAAAGACCTTGTATTTGTAAAAAGACCACAAAAAGGACGCTAATGCTTTTAAGTGAACAGTAAGTTTTTCTCATTTTAAATTATATTTGTCGTTTGAAATAAAAATTATGAAAATAATGTAGTTTAAAAGACAAATGGACAATGCTACCCTACCAATATTAACAATAAAAAATCAAAAATAGCATTCTGATGAACGATAAAAACATTGAATTTTACAAAAAAATTAATTTGGACAAGTTTAAAGAATTTGCACGATTAATAGGTTTAGATACAAAGATAGATATTGATTTAATTTATCCATATATCCAATCAGCAAAAATCTTGGTCGAGTTAGGAGCAGGCTATGGGAGAGTAATTTCGGCTTTATTAGAAAGAAATTTTCAGGGTCAAGTTATCGCTTTTGAGAGGGTTTCAGAATTAGTCAATTACTTAAAAGACCAATTTAGCCATGAACTTTTGAGTAAAAAAATCACACTGATAGAAGCAGACTTCAAAAATTTTTCTATAACACAGCAGGCAGATGTGGTGTTATGGTTATGGTCAGGCTTCTTAGAACTTTCAGAAAAAGAACAAAGAGAAAATGTAAAGCATATCTGTAATAATCTTACAGAAAACGGGGTTTTGGTGATAGAAATACCCATAGAAGTCAAGCATATAGGCGAGCAGGCAGGAAATCAAATAATCAGAGTAGAAACAGAATGGGGTACGATAGAAGCATATATGCCGCGATATGATGAACTATTGGATTATGCCAAATATGCGGGATTTGTAGAGGTAGAGCGCAAAGATTACCTAACCGCTACAAGTTTGAAGCGAACGATTTATATTTTTAAAAAATGTCTTTAAAAATATACTTTTGATAAACTTACTCCTTATAAGTATGCAAAATCCCTTCTTTTTTGCATCTTTGCAAGGAATTTTATGAATGACTATATTCTATGTTAAAAGAAAAACAAATAGCACTGGCTGATGATTTCCAATCGGAGCATAGGCTACTACTCCGAAATATCAAAATAGATGATTATCCTGATATGCTATCGATTATGAATCAGGTATATTCTAATATTGGTGATTCGAATTGGTCTTATGAAGATATTGAAAACCTGCTTAAAATATTCCCAGAGGGGCAGATTTGTATAGAAGACAAAGGCAAGATTGTGGCTTGTGCTTTATGCTTGATGGTCGCTTATTCCAAATATGGGGACAATCACACCTATCAGCAAATCACAGGGAACTACAAGTTTACTACCCATGACCCAGATGGCGATGTGCTTTATGGGATAGACTTGTTTATAGACCCCAATTACCAAGGCATGAGGCTGGGACGTAGGCTCTATGACGCACGAAAAGAAATGTGCGAAAACCTTAATCTAAAAAGTATAATAGCGGGGGGACGTATCCCTGGTTTTGGCAAGTATGCGAGCGAGTTCTCACCAAGGCAATACATTGACTTAGTAAAAAGTAAAGATATTTATGACCCTATTCTTTCTTTCCAATTGAGCAATGATTTTCATGTCAAAAAAGTCTTAACTAATTATCTCCCCACAGACAATGAGTCGATGGCTTATGCGACACTTTTAGAATGGAACAATATTTATTATGAAGAAAAAGAAAAACTAATAGGCGGCGAAAAGTCCGTAGTGCGTTTGGGAATCGTACAGTTACAAATGCGTAATGTGCCAAGCATGGAGGCATGGTTAAGTAATGTGGAGTTTTTCATAGATGCAGTAAGCGATTATAAAGCAGATTTTATTCTTTTCCCTGAGTTATTCAATACTCCTCTGATAAGTCAGTTTAATGAAGAAAATGCCGCTATGGCAATGAGAAAATTGGCTGGCTATACCGACGAGTTAGTACAGCGATTTGTGGAGTATGCTTTGTCTTACAATATTAATATTATTGCGGGGAGTATGCCTATGTATAGAGATGGAGATTTGTACAATGTTTCTTTTTTGTGTCGTAGAGATGGAACTTGGGACTCTCAGTACAAATTACACATTACGCCTGACGAGAAAAACTATTGGGGGGTAAAAGGAGGTAATAAATTAAAAGCATTTGATACTGACGTGGGCAAAGTTGGTATTCTTATTTGCTATGATGTGGAGTTTCCTGAACTTGCACGTCTTTTGGCAGAAAAGGAAATCAAAATTTTGTTTATTCCTTTTATGACAGATACCCAAAATGGATTTCATCGCGTACACCACTGCGCCAAAGCAAGGGCAATAGAAAACGAATGTTATGTGGCTATAGCGGGGAGTGTGGGCAATCTTCCGCGTGTAACTAATATAGATTTGCAATATGCCCAATCTGCTGTTTTTTCTCCTTCAGATTTTTCATTCCCTACGAATGCGGTGATAGCTGAAGCAACGGCAAATACAGAAGTGGCTATTATAGCAGATGTGGATTTGAGCCTACTCAAGGAATTGAATGTAAAAGGTAGTGTGCGGATTTTGAAAGATAGGCGAAAAGACTTATATGACTTGCGATGGATAAAAAAATAAGATTTCCTCACTGGAACAAAAGAATTTCAGTGAGGAAATTATTATATCAATTTTAATACTTTCGATTAAGAATTTCTGATAGAATAAAAGCATTGCGAAGAGCTTGTGGGTTCTTCGTCAATTGAGAAAGTTCTTCTGTTTTTGATTTATTTTTCTCATTCTCATAATTGTCAAAACGTCCATTTTTTTTGTCTATTTCCATTTTTGGACCTTCATCTTTATGAATTTCTTTGACTTTAGGAGATATTTTTTTAGCTTCTGCTCTCTTTTGCTCAATCCTTGTCAATAATTGGCTTGCGTTTTCTTTTGGATTTTTTTTTTCTTCTTCTTCTTCGTCCTCCAATTTTATTTCTCTCTCTTTTATCAATTTACGCAGTTGTGCGGTGCGGATTTTAGAGAGTTCTTGAGGTAGATTTTTGTTGGTTTGTGTATTTCCACTTTCAAACTTTTTTAGGATATCGTCAAAAGTAACGACTTTCTCCACTACTTCTTCCTGACGAGGAATCTGGGATAGGGGCGGATTTAACTCTGAAGGAGTATTATCTGCCTTAGAAGATGGTTTGGATTTGAACAAATAATACAAAATAGCTACTACAATAGCAAATAGTATTTTTAAAAACTCTTCCATATTATTACTATTTAGATGAAAAATATTTATAAATATAGGGGGTTCATGAATAAAAATATAGATTTTTTCTAATTTAATTTTGCTTATTATCCCTATTCAGACTTCTGATTAGCCATACTACTGTGGCAATGATACCTAATAGCATACATACCACAGTCATATAAGGCTTTGGCATACCAAGCCATGCGTCTAACTTTTGCCCTCCCCAAGCCGCTAAAAGCAAGGTAACTACCATTTGGGAGGCTAAAGAAGAATATTTGACAAAAGAATTATACTGCTGTAGCTTTTTTGTTTTCAACTTTTGCGTGTTCTGTTTTGATATACTCTTTTGGCATAGAAGCCTGTTCACCCATTCGGCAGGTACCGTTAAATTTAGCACCTGCTTCGACTACTAATTTATTGGTAATGATGTCTCCTTTGATAATAGCCGTCGCTTTCAGCACCAATGTATCTGCAATTTCCAATACGCCAGTTACTTCACCTTCTATATCTGCATTTTGAGCATAAATATTTCCATCTACGAGCGAGCCATTGCCCAATGCTACTTTTGCTTTAGAATGAATATTGCCTTTAAGTTTGCCATCTATCCTCAAGTTACCTGCCGTTTCCAAATCACCAGTAATGAGTGTTCCCTTCCCAATCATATTGCTTATGCTAATACTCTCTTGGGAGCTTACCGTTTTATTATCTTTTCCATTAAATATGCTCATATCGTTTTATTTATGGGTGATTAATAGTTTCCCTTTCTATTATGCATCCTCAAATATACAAAATATTAGAATCTTATCATAATATCTATTTTTTTTAAAATGAGATAAAGTCTTCAGGATTGATAGGGCTACCATTGTACCAGAGTTCCAGATGAAGGTGAGGTCCATCTGTTAGTTCGCCTGAGTCGCCTATAATTGCAATAATATCACCTGCTTTGACATAATCTCCGACCTTTTTCAACAAAACAGAATTGTGTTTGTAAAAGGAAATTAATTGATTTTTATGTTGGATACCTATCACATAACCAGAGTCTTGTGTCCACGAAGAGATAATCACCGAGCCATCTGCTATGGTCTTGATAGGTTCGTTTTTCTTAGCTACAATATCTACCGCATAGTGCTTGGTTTTGGTGTCAAACTTACGCGTAAGTACACCTATCACAGGAGTAAAGAAGAACATATTTTGCAAGTCTTCTTTTGCATATTTGACAGTAGTAGCATCATAAGATTCGAATTGTTTGCGAAAAGAAGAATCTATTTTATTGATATTACTCAACTTGTTTACATCATACGCACTATTTTCCTTTGGCTTGCCTTCTTCTTTTACCTCAATAGGTTTGCCTTCTCCCCCTGCCAATAACTGTTTGAAACTCAGAATAAAACGGTCTTTTTGTTCTACCTCCGTAGAGAGAGAATCCACTTTCATCATCATTTCTATCAACAATTTATTCTCCGAAGTAGGAGATAGCCGACTGTATCCTTTGTAAAAAAATCTTGCTACAAAAAAACTCAATATGAAACATATACAAAAAATACCAAACCCAATCACAATCAATTTAGCATAGTTAAACCCCATACTTACCTTGATAGCTAAGTTTTCTTCTTCGCGCACAATCAGCAAGAAACGGTGCGTCAGCCAATTAGATAATGTTTTTTTCTGCAAAACTTTTTTTTGCAACAAAATTAATAAATTTTTTGAGAAAGTAATAAGAATATAGAGGTTTTCGCACCAAATTTTGATTATCAGCTACTTTATCAGCATCATTGCCGCTACTGTTTCTATCCCATTCCAAAGATTTTTTATCCTAATGTTTTCATTTTCGGCGTGTTGATTATTGTCATGATTAGCAATTCCCACAGTAATTGTAGGAGTATTCAAGTGCTTCTCGAATAGGTACAAGGGCAAACTTCCTCCAGAACTTGGCAATAGCACAATAGGCTCTTGGGACGTAGATTGGACTGCTCTAACAACTAACTGAGCAATGGGCAAATCCATAGGTGTACGTTGGGCATTATAACCATCTTTCGCATTGATTTTTGCGATAAGCGGGTATTTGAGCCGCTCCTCTTCTGTGGGGTCTTCGGTTATAACATGATAGCCTTGTTTGCGAATATGGTTGGCTACTTTCTCGACTTGCTTTCTATGGTCATTGCCTTTGACCAATCGTAAATCTAAAACAGCAGTAGCCGTCGTAGGAATCACATTGGCAGCCATAGCTCCTACATTGGCACTTTGCATTCCGTTGATATTCAAAGAAGGGAGGCTGATGGCTTCTACCAAAGACTTTCCACCGCCTTCTGGCTGAGCAAAACCCAATTCCAAACGCATCTGCTCGTCCGCAGGAGGGATTTGGGCAAGTGCTTGTTTTTCTGAATCCGTCAAAGGTGTAACATCATCATAAAATCCATCAATCAATACCTTGCCTGTTTCATCTTTCATAGAAGCCAACAAACGAGCCAATTGCATAGCGGGATTAGGTGCCCAATTGCCATAATGACCACTATGCAAAGGGCGTTTTGAAGCAAAAATTTTAATGGACATATTGACATCTCCTCTGACTCCAAAAACGACCTGCTTACGCCCAGATTGATGCACGGGACCATCTAAGATAATCCACAAATCTGATTGTAATAAGTGCTTGTGCTTTTCCAAAACTCTACCTAAGTGAGGTGAGCCAGCTTCTTCCTCTCCTTCAAAGAAAAACTTGATATTGGAGGTAAGTTTGATTTTACTTTGGACAAGTGCTTGATAAGCATTTAGTATCGCAAAAACTCCACCTTTATCATCGGAGGTAGAGCGAGCATAAATGCGCCATTCGGGGTCTATTGCTTGTTCTGCATCTGGTGTTTCTATGATTTTGCCATCTTTCTCAAGGGATTTGTCCATAAATACAGGCTTAAAAGGAACTAATCCTTGCGCCCATTGGAGGGGATTGACGGGCTGTCCGTCATAGTGAGCATAAAAAATAATGGTACGCTTTGCATTAGGCACTATCACTTCCCCATAAATAGCTGGGGGAGCAAAAGTAGGCGTATTGCCCGCACCTAACAATTGCACGTTGCTTATTCCACGATTTTTCATCATATCCATGATGAAAGTAGCATTTTTATAAATATTGGCACTATCAGTGGCTATATTAGGAATAGCTAACAATTCCAAATATTCGCTTAATAGGCGATGCTCGTTAGCTTTGCGATAATTGCGTACTTTTTCTATTATATCTTGGGCAGATGCCTGAGTATAAAGCAAAAAACAAAAAGTAAAATACAGTAAAGTTTTCTTCATATTGTATTGTTTTTAAGATAATTATGTGATTCTATAAAATTTAATGTCTTGTTCTAATAGGCTTTCTAAAGATGTTTATATCTAAAATAGAAGATTTTGTTTTACAAAACTTCAATATGACTTCTATACAAATTTACTAAATCTTTACGCTATTGACTGGCAGAATCATTTTAGTTTAGATGAAATAGGAACTAAAAGCACAAATTTAGTGTATTTATTTTCATAAATTTTAACTAAAAAAAATATACATTGTCTAAAAAACTCAATAACAACGAATTAAAGGCTATTGGCTTTTATGAGGAAGATTTATTAGAGCAAGCGGGAAAGTTTGCTAAGTCATTGATTAAAAATAAGGTATTGGGGAAGGAAGATATTTTAGAAAAATATAGGGCTTTGCTTGCTCGCCCTGATGATTTCCTGAATGACGAAACATTTGGAGAAATTGCGCTGTTGGTCAAAGACTTACAACCTATCTCCTCCGAAGAGGAACTAAAAGCAAAAACCTTCGAACTCAAAAAAGAAGTACCCAACTATCAAATTTATGGATTAGAAAATATTGAGAAGGAAGCTGTGCGCCAAATGGACGTAGCAATGCGCTTACCTATCACCGTAGCTGGTGCGCTTATGCCTGATGCTCATGTGGGTTATGGTTTGCCGATTGGTGGGGTTTTGGCTACTACCTCCAACGTAGTCATTCCTTATGCGGTAGGAGTGGATATTGCTTGTCGTATGTGCTTGTCTATTTTTGAAATGGATAGTCATTTTTTAGAACAAAAAGACAAAATGTTGAAAAACTATCTCATAGAAAATACACTTTTTGGCATTGATGGAAAATTCCCCAAACCAATGCCTGATGTGGTATTTGACAAAGCATAATGGA
>JALOMS010000151.1 GCA_025455345.1 Thermoflexibacter sp.
TCGTATGCTTCGCAAAGCGCAATAGGGATAGATGCCGCAGTTGTATTGCCATAGTTATGAATATTACTCACTATTTTTTCATCTGATAAGCCAAACTTGTGTTGGATTGCCTGTGTAATACGAGCATTGGCTTGGTGAGGGACTATAAGGCTCAAATCATCTAAGGTATAACCATTTGTATTGAGAGCTTCCATAATAGCTTCAGGCATACGTGTTACAGCATGTTTGAATACATAACTACCATTCATCACAGGATAAAACCCGCCCCCTGGCTTTATTTCTTCTGGATTGTTCTTGTTTTTTCCACTGGTATGCGGGTATATTACCGCAAGTTCTTCGGCAAATTTGCCCTCGCTGTGCAGGTGCGTGGAGAGAACACCTTGATGCTTGTCATCTGTTGCTGTCAATACTACCGCACCAGCTCCGTCACCAAAAATAACAGCCACATGCCTTCCCGCATCTGAGTAGTCCAATCCACTGGAGTGTATTTCTGCTCCGACTAAGAGGACATTTTTGTACATACCTGTCTTGATAAACTGGTCAGCCACAGAAAGCCCATAAATAAAGCCCGAACATTGCGCCCTCAAATCAATAGCGGCAATATTGCGAAAGTTCATCGAGCGTTGCAAAAGCACCCCCGAACCGGGGAAATAGTAGTCTGAGCTTAACGTTGCATACACAATAAGGTCAATGTCTTGAGGAGTAAGCCCCGCACGGTCTAAGGCAATCTGAGCCGCTTTGACAGCCATTCCATAGTTAGTATCTCCTTTATCAGGGTCAAAATAACGTCTTTGTTTGATGCCTGTACGCTCCTGAATCCACTCATCAGTTGTATTCATTATTTTGGTAAGGTCTTCGTTCTTCACTATTCTATCTGGTACGTGAAACCCTATTCCTGCAATTTTTGAGTTTTTCATCTTATTGTTGTCTATGGTGATTAAATATTGGCTTATCAAAAAAAAGAGGATAATACCATGATAAAATATTATCAATCAACTATATAATGATAATAAATCAGACATATTCCTATTTTGATGTCAAAATTAATATAAAGGAAGTCAATTTCTATAATTTTATAATAAGATTCTAACAATATAAAAATCAAAACAAGTAGCGGAGATTTCTTTAAAAAATTGATATAAACATTTGAAAATTAAAGTTTTTGTGGTACATTTGCACCACTTTTGTAAAATCTTTAATGTTAAACAGGTAGTAAATCATTGGCATTCAGCCAATAACCTATTAACCCACTAAATACATTTATCATGTACGCAATTGTAGAAATCGCAGGACAACAGTTCAAGGTAGAAAAAGACCGTTACATCTATACACATCACTTAGATGCAAATGAAGGAGATACCCTTACTTTTGACAAAGTATTACTTACAGATGATAATGGCACCGTCAGCGTTGGCAAGCCACATTTATCAGGAGCAAAAGTAACTGCTAAGGTTCTTGGTCATGCCAAAGGAGATAAAGTAATTATCTTCAAAAAGAAAAGAAGAAAAGGCTATGCCAAGAAAAACGGTCATAGACAACAGTTTACCAAAATAGTAATAGAAAATATTACTTTTTAATTTAGGCAAAATTCAATATATTGATTTCTAAAAATCTAAAATTATTCTAATACCATGGCACACAAAAAAGGTGAAGGTAAAGTAAAAAACGGTAGAGAATCAGAAAGTAAGCGTCTCGGCGTTAAAATATATGGTGGACAACAAGCAATTGCTGGTAATATTATCGTTCGCCAAAGAGGTACTAAGCATAAACCGGGTAAAAACGTCGGTATGGGCAAAGACCATACTTTGTTTGCCTTGGTAAATGGGACTGTAGTTTTTAAGAAAGGGAAAGATGATAAATCCTTTGTTTCCATAGAAACTATTGCTAACTAAAAGTTTTTCAATGTACTAAAAGCCCTTATCAATCATTGGTAAGGGCTTTTTTATTTTCTTATTTGAACCTTTCGGGATGTTGCTCATCAAAATCTGTAGCGTCTTGGAAAGCCTTAGCCACTGCTAAAATGGTAGCCTCATCAAAAAAATTCCCAAGGAATGAAATGCTATTAGGTCTGCCCTCCCTAAACCCACTTGGAACGACCACAACAGGATGCCCCGTCAGATTTGTCATGGCTAATATGCCATTTTGGAAATTAGGAGAGATTAGTACATCATATTGAGAAACAACAGCATCTACTTCGGCTATCATTTGAGTTCTCAATCTATTGGCATTGATATACTCAGTAGCGGGTATAAAGCGAGCCGCACGGAAAAAATTTGCCCAAGCGTTTTTATGTTGTTGTACGAGTTTGTCATCTTGGTTAGTACGCGTAAGCTCATCAAATGCCGCCGCAGATTCAGCCATGACGATTAAGCCAATTATATCATACGGGTAAGTAGTTTTTAATACCACAGGCTCGATGTTTGCCCCTAATTTTCTTAAAACGTCTAATACATTGGTTTCTAATTTGGTGTCTTTTAGACTATCAAAATTATTTTTCAAATAGCCTATTTTTAGTTTTTTCAAGTCTATCTCTGAAGAATAATTAAAAGAAAAATCCTTGACAGTGAGGTCTTTATTGTCTGTGCCTCTGATGGTTTCGAAAACAATCGCCGCATCTTCTGCGCTTCGCGTAATTGCTCCTATTTTGTCCAAACTCCAAGATAAGGTCATTGCTCCGTATCTGCTTACTCGTCCGAAAGTAGGTCTTAGACCCGTAGTCCCACAACGCGTCGAGGGCGAAACTATCGAGCCATGTGTTTCTGTGCCTATGGCAAAAGGTACTAAACCCGCCGCAGTAGCAGAAGCAGAACCCGCCGACGAGCCACTTGACCCTTGTTGCAAATTCCAAGGATTCTTGGTTTTGCCACCAAACCATACATCTCCCATTGCCAATTCCCCCAATGTCAGCTTCCCAAGCATTACTGCGCCAGCTTGTTCCAATTTTTTTACAACCGTTGCGGTTTGTTCTATAACCTGTTCTTTGTAAGCCCCCGCTCCCCAAGTAGTTTTTGTGCCTTCCACAGCGAGTAGGTCTTTTACGCCATAAGGAATACCATGCATTATGCCTCTATAAACGCCTTTGCTAAGTTCATCATCTGCCTTTTGAGCTTGTTTGAGGGCTATTTCTTCTGTCAAAGAAACGACACACAGTAAGGTGTCCTGATACTTTTTTAGGCGAGCTAAGAAAAATTGTGTAAGGTCTAAAGAGGTGATTTTCTTGGATTTAATAAGTGAAGCTAATTGGGGAATAGAATAAAAAGCCAAGTCTTGCTTGTTTTTAGGTAATTCCATATTTTTAGGAATTGTCCAATTGATTTTTTTTTGTGGGGTATTTGGGATTACTTTTCCTGAAGGAATTGGGTCAAAATAAAGAGGAGGACTTACCCAATTTTTCAGATAGTGTTTATGAATCTCCTTATAAATATCTACATACTCTTGCAATTCACTAAGCATAGAGTCTTGTTCGGCTTCTGTAAATTCTAAGTCTAAAAGGAGTTGTGCGTGAGCTACTTGCTCTTTGGTTATCTTTTTTTGAGCAAAAGATCAAAGTAAGAATTGGCTTCATAGAAAAAGGTTTTGGTAATGGTTAATGAAATAAGGTAAAGTAGGTAAAAAATAAAATTAGTAGAAATATGCTGACTAATCGCTCATGTCAAATATTTGATTATCAATTGCTTATTCCAAAGGAAAAAATACTAAACCAATACTTTCTAATTTATCTGTCATTGAACCCCAAAACCCCATCAAACGACCGCGAAATTGTCCTTTGTCATTTTTAGTAATTTGTAGTTTATAATCATTATCGCCTCCTTTACCTCCATAGGTTGGTGATTTGGAGCCATCACTAAAGAGAAAACTAATGCTGTCTATGTACCAGCCCGAGGCTCCACTTATCCCAATGAGAGATACGCCTTTTTTTACTTTATAAGGTGCTTGCCAAATGCCGTCTGTTGTATTCCCAAAATAAAGTTTTTGTATTTTCCCATCTTTTTTCAGGACTTCTAACTCAAATCCTTTTACTACATCTAATGTTTTTGTCAAACAAACTTTTATTTGTTGAATTTGGTCGTTTTCTTCTATGCCAATCACCTCATTGGTTGCTCCTTCTTGCCCGATTAATCCTCCGACTTTATTACCATAATGCACTTCTCCTAATTTGGGTTTGTGGCTTGGCATCTGAAAATTATTGCGCTTTTGTACCACCATTCCCCAGAAATCATCATAAAATGCCTTTAAATCTATTTTTGAATAAATTTTTACGGTATGTTGATGATTATCAGAGGGAGTCATAGCCTCTACTATTGCTACATTTTTAGGTAATAAATAAGCCTGTACTAAGGCTAAGTCCCACAAAATACGAGTTTTATCTTCAGGATTAGTTTCTATCCACCTTTTTTCCATGAGTTGTTCGGTGGCATTTCTGTCATCTAACTTTGCGTATGTTTGCGCTCTGTCAAACTGATATGGCACACACGTTTCCACAGGAATAATCGTCCAATCTAATCCTGTTTGGTTCAATAAAAAATCAAAGGCATTGAGGTCGCAACGCACATTAAACTCATTTTTGCTCCACACTTTTCTACCTACGTCGTATCGTCCACCCATAGAAAACAAACGAATTTTAGATTTGATGGTGCTGTCTATCGCTATCAAAGAGGCGATATTGGTACTTGCCCCAATGGTAAGAATGTCTAATTTTTCATTGGCTGGCAAAGATTTTATGGTTGTCAAAAGCATTTCTGTGGCAGGTGAAGGTCTTGGCTCGAAGCCACCCCATGCGCGCCCCATCTGTCTATCTGCTCCTAATGGGTGAGCAATATTGGTCAAGCCCATGGTTTGCAAGATTTCTTCATTGAGCCTTTGGCTAATCTGCACAGGTTTTATGCCCAATGTAGTGTATTGATTCCATTTTTCAAAACTTAGCAAATCGGCATTATTAAAGTGGGCTGAACTCAAGCCTACAATATCTAATTCATCTTTTGCCCAAAGCAATCTAATAATTGCATAAACATCATCCATTTCGTTGCCTGTGTCTGCGTCAAGCCACACTTTTTGTTTGTGTTGGGCATAAAGCGAGATGCTAAAAAATACAAAAAATAGAATCAATAAGTTTTTCATAATCATTATTTTAACAAAAACACTAACTACCTCTTAACATGGTTACTGTGCCTTTGAAACTTTTATTTTTATAGAATAAAGTGTAAAAATATACACCTGCGGGCAAGTCCCCGCCTGTCCACGCAAAATTACGCTCTGGACTGCTAAAAACCAATGCTCCCCAGCGATTATAGATTTCTATTTTTTCAAATTCGTCCGAACAGTTATTGGGAGGAAGGTTTGGAATAGTAAAAGTATCATTTTTCCCATCACCATTCGGTGTAAACACATTGGGTGGTTGGAAGTTGGTATTTGTTCCCAAATCGCGTAATCTAAATCGGACAATGCGATTCGCTGTACCTACGGCATTGCAAAATGGTCTATCTGCCACTGTAAACTGCACTATCAAATCTCCTCTGCTTGCTCTTTCCAACATTTCGCAAGTGGGTGTCCATGAGAATCTTGCTATTTGTGGTGCATTGCCTGTAACAGGCGTAAACTGCATATTAAAATCACTAAAATTAAAACCTTGCCCTTGTCCCGTAATGCTAATAACCTGAAAACCACCCTCTAAATCTCGGTCTTCGCCTTCTATCCTCAAATTAATGGTTTGGTTAGGATTTGTAATAATGCTATCTGGATTTACAACCTCTCTAAAATCAATTACATTATTGGTATTGTTAATTTCTTGAACAATCCTTACCAAAGGAGGATTATTGTTAGGAAAAGGATTTACCCTTACCGTTACGTCCATAGAATCCATTTTGTTCAAATTGCAAGGGCGTAAGTCATTGATATAGAATCTGATATTGAAATCTCTTGGAGTATTGGTGTTTCCTCTCAAATGCTCGCATAGCGTTTGCCAGCCAAAACGGAATCGCAAAGGCGCACGACCACTTGTACTTCTAAATTGTAGCCCTATTTCACTAAAATTGAAGTTCAGTCCTCTGGCAGAAATCACAATGCTATCCCTGTCGGCATCATCTCCTAAGACATTAAAAGATACAACTTCGCCCACTCTTACTTGTGTAAATCGCCTGTTTTCATTGGGAAGTGTAGGAATATCGGCAGAAATATCGGGTTTTCTATTGTTTTGGGCATTGTAAAGCAAGACTATTTTGACTCTGACTGAGTCTCTAAAAGTACGCTGACAAAGGCGAAAATCTCTGGTTTTGAATGTTATCAAAAATTCTCTTTGAAATTGTCCTTGTGCCAGATTCAGCATATCACAAGTAGTCTGCCAACGAAAAGGTGCGCGCAAAGGAGCAATTCCCGAAGTATCTCGGAAAACCATGCGGAAGTCTGAAAAACGGAAACCCTCTGGAAAGCCTTGCACTTGGATAGAATCCAAATCTATATCCTCTGCCAATGCGTCAAAACGAATAGTATTGCCAATATACACGGTATCTACATATAATTTTTCTTTATCATCAAATGGTAGGGGAATAGTCTGACGTACCAAAGAAATCTTAGGAGAGCGATTAGGCAGTGTGCGTGGTTTTACTGTAAGGACAACCCTTGCTGTATCCGTTTTTGCCTGACCACAAGGGTCTATGTCCGTAGTCAAAAATAACAAGTTGTAATCTTGAGATTTGGTACTATCTTTTAAAATATCACAAGGAATTTGCCAATTAAAGCGATTCCGCAGGATAGGTCTGCCCGCTATGGGAGGATAATTCATACCCAAAACAGTAGCATTGTCATTGGTGAGTTGATAACTCATTACGATACTATCTTTTTCAGGGTCATCACCTCTCACAAAAAAATTTATTCTGTCCCCAACAAATGCCTCTGCCACGTATGCACCTTTTGGCAATCTATTAGCGTCAAATCTCAACTCAGGAGTAGTAATTGGCTTTAGGTTTACTTTTCTTCTGACTAAGATGGCGACTTTGACGGTAGAATCAGCCAATAAAATCTTACAACGATTATATTCTTTCAAATTTAAGTCAAAGACAAACTCTTTATTGTCCAAATTGGTATTCTGGAGTACAGAACAAGGTGGAGTCCAAGAAAAATTTTGTGTAATTGGAGAAAATCCTCCGCGATTGGTAAAATTAGCCCTTACATCTGCCAAACTAAAACCATTTCCGCTTGCACTCAAAGCTAAGCTATCATTTTTGTCCGCATCTGTTCCTCTTACCATAAATGTGGTATTTTCGCCAATAAAAACCGTATCCACATACAGTTTGCGTATGGGGTCAAAAACCAGATTGGAAGAAAGAATAGCAGGAGAGTTTTGTTTTTTCTTTTTTACAATGATTCTCACTGTGGTATTTCCTCTGATTTCTTGTTCGCATTTTGGCATTTTTGAAGAACTAAAATTAAGCGTGAACTGCCGTTCATCTTCATTGGGGAGCAGAAGATTACACGGTGGAGTCCAAGAAAAACTGCCTCTTAGTGGTGAAGCTCCCGCAAGATTGTTAGGAAATCTCATGCCTGCTACTAAGCCTTGTACTGTAAGGTTAATTCTTTCATTTTGCAAATCCCTTGCGATTGCTTCAAAATTGATAGGTTCTCCTTGCTCTATTTCTACTACATATTCTCGCCGCATAGAGTCAAACTTAGCCAAGCTCGTAGTGATGATGGGTGGGTCTTGCTTCTTTTTTTCTATCAACACATTGACTCTAACCGTATCTAATAAAGGAACAGCGCAACTATTGTCTTCGATAACTATATCCGTAGAAAACAGCCCACCATTAGGCAAAGGACACTCTGGGGCGCATACTTGTATATTCAATACATCATTGGCAGTAGCAATATTGCCCCCCATAGCCGCCAAGGTAATGCCTGCATTACGCCCTGGTACTGCCAAAGTCCGCAATTTGATAACTGTATTAGGGTCTAAGTCAGTGATGCGTAGGCTTGCACACTTATTCGCATCTTCTACTTTAAACTTGATTGTATCTCTGTCCGTCAAAAAAGAAGATGGTGAGCTTGGGTTACTAATTCGTCCTACGGGTGGACTTGCTCGCCTACAATCCAAAACCATTAGCTGGAACTCTCTTACTACTTCCCCAATCTGAATCCCATTCCTAAACTCTCTTACAGAAACAGCAAAAACAAAAAGTCCTGTTCGCGAGGCATTTAGGCGTATAATCCCCGTAGCATCTATGCTCAAGGGAGGATTTCCTGGTATCATGTTATTCACCCCAATCCCACTAATAAATCGCACCGAAGGGTAAGGTCCCGCAACAGGATTGGGTGGCAATGGATTCATTACCGTACTAAAACCATTAGTAGGAGCTTTTAAAGAATATACCAGCAAATCTCCATCAGGGTCTGTTCCTGAAAAATTAAAGAAAAAAGGCTGATTTACACAGGCATAATCGCTCAGAGGAGGAAAAAGTTGAGGTGAAGAATTTAAAAATCTTTGTCCACTTCTTAGCAAAGGAGGAAATTCCATATAAAAAGCCTGTCCTGCTCCTCCCGGATTGATGATATTGTCTATGACTCCATTTCTACAACAACGCTCCCACACCGCATAGTACCCTCCTTGGTCAGGGTATTCGTTGGGATTAAGGGTAAAAGTACGCTCATATACAATCCGACGCGTAACCAGACTTCCTACCGCACACGAAGGATTAGTATAATTTACCAAAGCATTTGATACAAAAGGTAAGGTATAACTCCTTACAAATCTATTAGTTGTCTTATTAAAGGTGTGTATCGTTACAGGGTCTATACCTCCCAATCCTAATGCTTGAGGATTGCCATTGACCGCATCAAAATACATAATCAAACGAAACCTATAATCATTATTTCTAATGTGCGTCATCTCTATTTCTCCGCCTACTATGTGCGTAGCTTGGGCAAAAAAGGGTAAAATAAGTAAGAAGCAAGTGCAAAGGACGATTTTTGCATGATGGACTATATGTTGATTAATCATAATTCAAGTGTTTTCAGAAAAGGATAAGAATGTTTCAAATATAGACATTTTTTTTGTTGATAGGTTTATTTGTCCATACGTTTAACAAGTGTTTTTTCGTTGCAAATGCTTGTAAGAGTATGATATTTATTTTTATAAACGTAGTGTTGAAGCAAACTAAGTCTTATATTTACCGTTAAAAAACAAACGTCATATTTATATAAAAATTCATCAAAAAGTTTTATGAATAAACTTTGTACGATTGCGCTATTTATTTTATTTTCTTCATTTCTTTCTCTCGCCCAAACAGCCATTTTAGAAAGAAATATCTCTTTAGAGATAAGCCAAGAATCTATTAGTACAGCACTAAAAAAAATTTCCCAACAAGGCGATTTTACTTTTTCTTATAATCCTTCTATCATAGAAGCAAACAAAATTATTTCTTTTTCAGCAAATAACAAGACTGTGAGAGAAGTTTTATTCATGATTTTCCAATCCAAAGTGTCTTTCAAGGAGAAGGGAAAATATCTTATTTTACAAAAAAACGAAGATGACGAAAATAGTAAATATTTCTTTGTTTCTGGCTATGTTTTAGATTATCAGACAGGGAAAAAACTGACCCAAGCAAGTGTCTATGAGCCACTTACATTTGCTTCGGCGGTAAGTAACAAATATGGGTACTACCAAATCAAACTGCCCATAAAAACATCTACACTGACTATCAAAGCCATCAAACAAAACTATCAAAGGCAGGATTTGGTCGTAGAAGTCAATAAAAATCAAAATATAAATATTATTCTTACTCCAGAGCCGTCCAATACTATTGAGGTAGCAGATATTCGTAAACAAGACAGTTTAGAAATCAAAAAAGAGAATCCCATGCTTGCTGACTCCATCGTAATTCAAATGGTAGAAGTTCGAAGTAAAGAAAGACAATCCTTAGCAGAAAAATTAAAAGCCTCTTTTTCAACCTTTTTCACTTCTGCAAACCAAAAAATTCACCAAATCAATATCAAAGACATATTAAGTAAAAAATGGCAAGTAGGTTTAGTCCCTTATCTAAGTACCAATCAACTCATGGGCAACACTGAAGTCAATTTTTCATTGAATTTCATCTCTGGCTATAATTCAGGTATTAAAAAAGCAGAATTAGGCGGAGGAGTAAATATTGTAAGAAATAGCGTGAACGGGGTACAAGTTGGAGGTTTGCTCAATCTGGTGGGCAAACAAATGAAAGGAGTACAGCTAAGCGGTCTGGGCAATATAGTAGGAGGAGATGTGGATTTTTTGCAAGTTGGTGGCTTATTCAATCTCAATAAAGGCGCAATGAATGGCGTACAATTAGGTGGCTTATTCAACCTCAATGCGATGGCGCATATAGGCTTCCAAGCGGCAGGGCTATTCAATTTTAACAATCGTCCAAGCGAAGGCGTACAAATAGGCGGCTTATTCAATTATCAATCAGATGATTACAAAGGTGTACAGATAGGCGGTTTGTTTAATTATATGCCTCACGAACTAAATGGAGTGCAGATTAGTGGATTGTTTAATTTTGCAAAAAAGGTAAGAAGTGGCGTACAAATAGGTTTGTTTAACTATGCAGACTCAGCCGTTTCTCTCGTCCCCATAGGTTTGTTTAGCTATATTAGGCGGGGCGGCTATCATCCCGTCGAAATATCTATCAACGAGATGGAATTTGTTAACATTGCTCTGAAAACAGGTGTAAAAAAAATATACACTATCTTGACCGTAGGTATGCAACCGCACCAACTAAGTAAGCGATTATGGCATTTTGGCTATGGGATAGGTTCGTATTGGTCTTTGAGTAGGCGATTAGCTATTAATTTGGATTTGACAGTGCATCAAATCAACCAAGATAGTTTTAGCAGATTCCTCAACTTGCTCAATCGAGCCAGTCTTTCTATGGAGATAAAAGGCAAATATTGGGGCTTAGCACTCGGTCCCGCATGGAATCTCTTACTCACTGATTTGCAAAATGGCAATTATCAACCTATTTTTGATGATTTCCCTTCCTTGAGTATTCGCTCAAACGAAGTAGTAGAGTCTGGGTTGCGAATTAGGTCTTGGATAGGTGGTCAAGTCGCAGTTAGAATGGGTAAGTAATAATCAAATCTTTGACAAAGTTTACACACTCGTGCTTTGAAAAATGATATTAGCAATTCCATTTCTTGGAGAAATGGAATTGCTAAGGACACAACAAGCTATGCTAAATCTTATAGATGCCTTTAATGTGCTTTTCGCATCATTGGTTGCCATTTTAGATAGGTCGCAGACCGCCAAATCCACTCAAAAATACCATAATTGAACCTGTGCAACCACCATTTGCTGAAAATAATCTGAATACCAAAAATACCTAATGCGATTAGTAAATTTACTGCGTTCCCAAACTGCCCTATGAGATTGAGACCATAACCATAAAAAATAAACGTTCCTATGATGGCTTGCATAACGTAAGTAGTCAAACCCATTCTCCCTACGGGATATAACCACATCAGTCTTTTTTCCCATTTATGTTTTTGGAAAAGTAAAACAATGCCTGTGATGTATAAGAAAGGCAAAGAAACATTGGCAAGGTCAAAAATTG
Organism: Thermoflexibacter sp.; assembly: GCA_025455345.1. GTDB lineage: Bacteria > Bacteroidota > Bacteroidia > Cytophagales > Thermoflexibacteraceae > Thermoflexibacter. The sequence continues at coordinate 11,571 of JALOMS010000151.1, forward strand.
TACCTCCAAGTAATACTAACCAAGGCACGAAGGGCGGATTGCCTTGATAAATCGCCATGATAACAACTACTATCAATAAGCTGACAATGACAGAAATACCACAATATCTGAAGATGCGTTTGGCAAGTGGCAAGTAGATTTCCTTATTTTCAAATAGCTTCCTTCTACCTGCATACAAACCTAAGATGAACAAGCCTATTGTTAGCCAAAGCCTTCCCGAAGCTACTTGGAATTGCATTTTATCGTCCAATTCTTCCATGATATTTTGTTTGGCAATCGCAAACCAATTTCCCTCTTTTACCAAATCAAAGTAGGCTTTATTCGCTTTTTGATAGTCATCATTGGGAGATGGAGTTGGTTGTTGTTCTTGCTTAGGAGCTTCTTGCTCCTGTTTGGGCGGCTCTTGGAAGAAAGACTTACCAAGCTCTATACTTCTTTCTACAAAACCTACTACATTCATCATTAGCAAAAGAGCGATTACTAATAACCAACGATTGCTAAAATATTGGAAAACAACTAATAATAAACCCAAAGAAGCATAAATCATCAGAATATCACCTCTGTAAAACATTTGGTGAAATACTCCTATCAACATTAAAATAGCCAATCGCCAAATAAACCTTCCTGTAAACTTTTTCCCCTTTTCTTTCGCATTATTCATCTGAATGGCAAAACTCAACCCAAATAGGAAGGAAAAAATAGGAAAAAACTTCCCCATAATAAAAATCCCTGTAAAAATCATAATGCCAGTATCCAAAGGAGTATTTTTTGCAAAAATAGAGCTATCTCCCGCATAATATTGCTCTAATACGTGAACGATAATGATTCCTAACAAGGCAAAACCCCTCAAAATATCAATAATCTTGATTCTCTCTATCTTCATTGCTTTTTGTTGGGCGGAGGTAGGCATCGCCAATTCTGATGTTGCTGTTTCCATCTGTAAAG
>JALOMS010000765.1 GCA_025455345.1 Thermoflexibacter sp.
GCTTGTAAAAGTTTTTTTAACTTCCCAATCCGCTCATGAGCAGAGCTTGTTCTTAGCTGAATTGCCTTCTGCTGTTGCGCCCTAAAAATGGAGGCGATTGCCTGAGTCGGGTTTTCTATAATAGTCGTTGTCATTTGTGTAAAGGTTAAGTTATTTTTTCATTGACCAAACATATTTTACTAAAGCATTGATTTCTTGGTCATTAAATACTTTTTTGTAAGGAGGCATGACATTTTTGCCATTAGAGATGATATGAGCAATACCTGCCTCGTCTAACTGTGTGATAGTCAAGTTTTTAGAGCCAGCAATACCAGCCTGCCCGTCCGTACCATGACAAGCAACACAATTCCCCAAATACAAAGCCTTTCCATGACTAAGTGCATTATAGTCAGAAGCGGATATATCTGTAATAGTCCCTTGGGGTACATCTATTTTTTTCACATAACGACGGCTCATTTCTGCCAATCCATAAGAAGCGATTAGCAATACGAGCGAAAGCGTAGCCAGTATTTTATTGGATTTCTTAAAACCTATGATAGCCAAAGGAATAGAAGCAAAAACGGCTACTATCTTGATGAGCATGAATTGGTTAATACTGGGAAGTTGGAAAAGCATGACTATGCCTGAAAGAAGAAATAAAACGCTAATAATCATCTCTGGAATGCGTAATTTCTTAGAAAAATTTGCCAATGTTTCTTTCTTATTTGCCAATAAGAGAATTGTTTTTATCAAATAAAGCAATAAGAATAAGATAACAACTAATTTGTGGGTATGTAATAATCCTGTGAACATTTTTTAGAATTGGATAAGTAGTTATGAGTTATAAGTTATGAGTTAAAGGTAAGTAATGTTAATTAAGGCTTTGTTTCATAGATAGTTAGGTATTTTTTAGACTTAATTTGACAAATTACTTATGATTAATATAGTATGAAATCAAGTTTGTTGTTTTTATTAATACTATTGAGAAGAAAAAGTGTTTACAAATATCTTTCTTTAAGAATTTTGATGTGGTGTGCCTCATGCCCTGCTAATATATAAAGTAAGGCTCTGGGTGTAGCACTTTTACCTGACATAAACCCTTCAAAATCCAATCTGCTTTCCTCTAATTGGTCTAACATAAGCAAAGTGCTTTCTCTTACAGCATAAAATTCTGCAATTAAAGATGATAGGGTGCGCTTACTGGCATTAGAGTTTTGCACAAATAAATCTTGGTCAAAAGATGCCAAAGGAGTGGCATCTCCCCTATACATACGCAAAAAACGATAAGCAAATACGCGTTCTGTATCTATTATATGCCCGATTACTTCCTTGATAGTCCACTTGTTAGGTGCATAAGCATAGTTTGCTTTGTCTTCTCCTATCTGCTCTAAAAGAGTCTTTGTTGATTGTTGGTGAGTCCTGAGCGTAGCTACGATATCGCCCTCCTCTATGTGGCTAACGTAACCTGCATAGAATGAAGCATATTCAGAAGGTAAAGGTTTGGCTACAAACATTTTATTTGATGAGTTTGATTTGAGAATAAATTTATTACACCAAAAATAATGAAACTTTTTACAAAATGCTATTCCTTGCCCAAAACCTTCGTGATTTTGCTAATACTAAAAAATTAATTAGTTTTAGGTCAAAATGTGTCAGACTCCTTTGAAGGTATCTGATATTTGCAAATTAAAAAAATATCTTTACCTGCTTTAGTCAAGTAATTTAGTGCTAAGCAAAAACAAACATTTTTTCAGTCCCAGACTGGAAGTCCCGTTAGGGACACGAGCTTTGTAGAAAACCAAGTTAAGCTCAGAATCTAAGTCCCATAGGGAATTCCATTCTGGGACGTAACTATTTCATTAGCAAATGTTTGTATCGTCCCTTAGAAAAGTTGAATTACTTAAGTAATTTTATATTAGATATATTTCCCTAAAAAATATGCAGAAATACATTACCACAGATAGACTTTGCTTGCGCTTTATCGCTATGGAAGATACAGAATTTATCATTTCATTGGTCAATACTGAAGGCTGGCTTACCTTTATTGGGGATAGAAACGTCCATACGCAAAGCGAAGCAAGGACTTACATTGAAAAATTACTGAATACTGAAGACTTGTTCTATTGGGTAGTGAGCCTCAAAGAGCATAATATCCCTATTGGGATTGTTTCATTCCTCAAAAGAGCCTACCTTGAGCATTTTGACATTGGTTTTGCGCTACTTCCTGATTTCTATGGACATGGTTATGCCTATGAAGCCACACGAGAAGTATTGTCCATGGTAAGTAAAAATCCTATTTATCGTACTGTATTAGCAACCGTTATTCCTCATAACACAAAGTCTATCAACCTTTTAAAAAAACTTGGTTTGTATTTTGATAAAGAAATAAACTACGAAAACAGCAAACTACACATTTATACAACAAATCAAATGGGCATCTAATAAAAAGGATTTTTATTTTGTTTGTCATTTACCTTAATTCCTTTGCGGCGGTACACATATTGGTTAATTTTAGTTTTGTTGCCCACCTCGCTGTTTGCGACATTCCACAGTCTGGTGCCACAGCTAATTTTTCCGCAGGGACATATTTTAAGCATTTTTGGATTCTTTCTTTTACATCTTCTACGGTTTCTATGTAATAACTTTTTACATCAATCACCCCCACAGCTATATCCATTTTCTCGGCAAAATGCTCCAATAAATGCACTTCGGCAAAGTTAAGTATGGTCATCTCGGAATGTAATTCATCTACATTTAAGTCTAAAAAATCAGGCAACATAGGAGCAATGGACTTTTTGCCAATGGAACGTCCTTTGAAATTGCCAAAACATAAATGGGTAGCTATTCTGGTTTTGCCTACTATATTTTTTACGGTTCTATTAAAAATATCGACAAATCGTTTTGTATCTTCTTTATAGGCATAGCATGACATAGAAGGCTCGTCTATACAGATTTCTTGTACGCCTATAGCTACCAAATCATCTAATTCTTTGGCAACAATGGGCAATAATGCTTCCGTAATTTCCCAACGGTCTTTATAAATATTGCCCGCCAACATTCTCCCAGAAAGCGTATAAGGACCAGGAATAGAGGCTTTCAAGATTTTTCCTTGAGGGGCAAATCGCTTCAATCTTTTGTATTCCTCAACCACGCCCAAGCCCTTTGGTGCGGTTAAAGGTGCTATAATAGTATGTTTTCCTCTTTGGTCATGGGCTGGAGGACCAAACTTTCTTGTTTCTTCATGATTAGGCGCAATGCCTTTGATAAAACCATAGAAAGACAAGTTAAAATCTAAGCGAGTTTGTTCTCCATCAGTAATTACATCAAGACCCGCACTTACTTGGTCGTGAATCGCATTGACTACTGCGTCCTCTATCATTTCGTTGATATCTGCGGCTCCAAATTTGTCCAAATTTTCAGAAGCAAACTCTAACCAACTTGGAAAAGGCAAGGAGCCAACCACAGTTGTTTTAATCGGAATGGGTTGCATACTTTAATTAATTTTTCTTGCTTATTTTTTAAAATTTCTCAAAACTAAAAATCTTTGTACAATTTCCAAGCACTAAATTGTATTTACTTTCATAAATGCCAAGCCAATAAGTATTTGCACAAGTAATCTGTGCAAGTTTATATATTTTGACTTGGTCGTTTTTCATAATACAAGGCTATTTCCATAGATATTATTTCTTTTTACAAAAATGTAATACAAGTTTTTTCCTATAAATTTGCCATTTCAAGAGTGTAAGACAAGAAAAATGGTTATTCCAATATGAAAAAAACAGGTTTTTGCCCAATTACAAAACAAGAAGTCCCTATTGAAAATTTGGTGAATGCAAGAGGCATAGGAGATAAAATTAGAGAAATGATTGTACATACTTATCCTGATTGGGACGCAGAAAATGGGGTAATTTCTTCAGATGCGCTAAATCAATTTAGGGCAGAGTATGTAAAAAAAATATTAGAAGAGGAAAAAGGAGAGCTTAGCAAATTAGAAATCGAGGTATTAGACCGTATTTCCAACTTCGGAACTATATCCAAAAACGTAGATTTGGAAGCAGAAGAAGAGCTAAATCTGGGTCAAAGATTAGCAGATAAAGTTGCCGAATTTGGAGGGAGTTGGGGGTTTATCTTAAGTTTTGCAGGATTTATTTTTATTTGGATTCT
>JALOMS010000152.1 GCA_025455345.1 Thermoflexibacter sp.
AAAAGTTTTGCCTATATTATTTTGGGCATTGACTATTCCCTCCGAATGTTTGATAAGTTTGTAAATAGCCAAGGCTTCGTAGGTAGATTGGAGAGCTTCAGTAAGTTTATTTTGTGCTTTATTTACTAATCCAATATTATTTAAGTTATTGGCAATCAATTCATTATCTGATAATCTTTTGGCAACTTTTATAGATTGGCGGTGATAATCTAAGGCTTTTACGTAGTTTTTCTGATTTCTATGAATCAGCCCAATGCCATTAAGAGCTTTGGCGGCATCTATTTCCAATTGGTTATCTTCGCTAACTTTTAATGAGTTAAGATAAGCGGTGAGCGCACGGTCGTGATTGCCCTGCAAGCGATGAAGATTGCCTATCTGTCTGTAAATCTGTGCTAATTCTTTCCAAGCCTTTACTTGCTGTGCCTCTGGAATTGCTTTTTCTAAATATGACAAGGCTTGCTTGGGGTTATTGTTTCTATAAATCTCTGCTAATTCATTTAATATTTTGACCTTTTCTATGCTATTGCCTTTGTATTCTTCTAAAATGAGCTTTAAACTGTCTATGTGGCTACTTTGTGCTTTAGAAGAACAATAAAAAAATATGCTAATAATCAATATTAAGATGCCTCTCATTCCTACTTTTCTTTATTTAGATTGTTTGTTTGTTATCTCGTAAATGTAAAAATTAAAAATTAATTTGCATAAAATTAGTAAAAATCATTGTACGGCATAGATTTTATTTTCTACCCCTACCCCCAGCCCTCAGCACATCATCTCTCTGCTCGGAGTTTTGTTTTAGGTAAAAATTTTCTCACTTTACTATACGAATTCCTGTATTCATTCTTTATATATTGATGTTTTTTAGTATGTTTGTCTATACCTATCCTATCAATAGAGATGAAACTCATCATAGAAATCGCTAAGACACAGATGCTTTCGCGTATCAAGCAGACGGTTATCGCTACTTTGGGCGTAACCTTTGGGATTGCAATGTTTATTTTGATGATTAGTGTAATGACAGGTGTAAACCAGATTTTGGAAGAAACCATGCTTGCCGCCGCTCCGCATATCCACATTTACAACAAGATAGAAGTAGAAAAAAATTCTATTTTGGATAAAATCAATACAGGCGAAAACTTTGTAAATATAGTTCATCACCAAAAACCCAAAGAAGATAGCCCAAATCTAAAAAATGGCTTTCAAATCGTAGAACACCTACGCAAAGACCAGAGAGTGCTTGGGGTTTCTCCTTTGCTTACCACCCAAGTTTTTTATAATTTTGGTGCTATACAGATAGGGGGAAACTTAGCAGGGGTGGAGATTTTGGAAGAAAATAAACTTTTTGACCTCAAAAGGAAATTAAAAGCAGGAAGTTTGGAAAACCTTTTTGCTACACCCAATGGAATTATCATGGGGCAAGGACTGGCGGAAAAAATGAAACTCAATGTAGGCGATAAGATTACGGTTACTACCCCCAAAGGCAATATTTTATTAGTGCAAGTAGTTGGTATTTTTAAGTTTGGCGTAGGAGCTATAGATGATGCGAGAAGTTATACAGACATAACAACTGTGCAGAAAATACTACAAAAAGATAATCGCTATATTACAGACATCAATATCAAGCTGAAAGATTACTATCAAGCAAAGGCAATCGCCCAAGAATACCAAAGTGCGTATGCTTATTTTGCAGAAGATTGGGAAACGGCAAACGCTACTATATTGGTCAGTTTCAAAATCCGCAATATAATGACGGTAATCGTATCTGCAACACTGCTCATCGTCGCTGGTTTTGGAATTTATAATATCATGAACATGACTATTTATGAGAAAATGAGAGAAATAGCGATTTTGAAAGCCACAGGCTTTGCGGGCGGAGATGTCATGGGCGTATTTATGACCCAATCCCTGACTATTGGCATTTTGGGCGCGCTTTCTGGCTTATTAATAGGTTTTTCCTTTTCTTACTTTATTTCTACTCTTCCTTTTGATACGGGAGGAGTTTTGAGTTTAGATACTTTTCCAGTGAATTTCGACATCAAGTATTATATTTTTGGAATATTATTTGGCATCATCACTACTGCTTTGGCGGGGTATCTGCCTTCCAAAAAAGCCGCTAAAATAGACCCTGTACAGATTATTCGCGGACAATAACTCCCTAATTATCAGTTTCTCTTGTATGCTTCCAACGCTTGTGCGACCAAAGCCAATACTCTGGCAATTCTCGAATAGTTTTTTCCAAAATACTTACATATTTTTGGGTAATAGCCCCATTAGGTATAGATTGAGGGTCTTTTTCCATTAGCTCAAAGCCCATTTCGTATTTCCCCCGTCCGACTTTGTTGATATACATGAATACAACGGCTTGCTGAAGTTTTTTGGCTATCTTTTCTGGTCCCATATAAAAAGGCGTATCTTGGTACAAAAACTCCGTCCAATACGCACCTTCTACCGCAGGCGACTGGTCTGCCGCCAGCCAAATAATGGTAGGAATGTGTTTTTGTTTGTAAGCAACCAAAGTTCGCAAAGTATCACTCATTTGGGTAGGAATTCCTCCAAATTTGCCACGTAATTTGACAAAATAGGCATCTGAATACGGGTTTTTTAGTGGGTGATAAACGGGAAGAACTATGTGTTTAAGCATTTGAGGAATAAACAAAACCCATTCCCAATTCCCATAATGAGCGCAATACATGACCACACTTTTTCCTTCTTCATAAAGCTGATTCAGCAACTCTGTATTTTTGACGGTAATCCTGCGCTGAAAATCCTCAAACGTCATGGCAGAAGTCTTGATGGACTCTACCAACAAATCACAAAAATGAGCATAAAATTTTTTAGCAATCTCTTGGATTTCTTCCTTAGATTTGTCAGGGAATGAGTTAGTTAAGTTTTCAAAAACGACTTTTTTCCTATACCCAACCAAATAAAAAATCAATACAAATAAAATATCTGAAACTGCGTAAAGAAAGCCAAAAGGCAACTTTGCAATGATATTTAATAACCCAAAAAGGGTAGCATATATCCACTTCATTTTTATAAATATTGTATTATTGTGAAGGTTTTTGAACTTCCAAAATTACAGACAAATTTTTGGAATTAAAGTTGAATATTCATTTAGAAGCAAATAAAACATTAAAATTTACAAAATTACCTATGAACTGCTTAGTTAGCTTTTCTATATGCTTGCTTTTTCTGACGACTTGCTTTCCTTCTTTTGCCCAAAACAGGGAAGGCTGGCAGTTTCTGACTTGGGAGATGAAAATGGCACAGGTACAAGACTCCTTAGCAGAAAAAAAAATCATTTATACGTATGACCTTAACGAAGGCAAAGGTGCTTATATCAAATTCAAAATTTTGGATTACCAAGCATACGAAGTAAATTTGTTCTTTGCTATGGAAACCCAATATTTGTATCAAGTAAGTACGAAAAGAAAGTTTTTACTTAAAGATAGGCAAGTTGCCGAAGAAGAATTGGAAAATATAGTGCTTGGCTTTAAGGAGGCGTGGGGCGCGCCCGTCAAAGAGAATACAGACAAGACAGCACCTTTCTGCCAATACGAAATCGTCTGGGAATTAGAAAAAACCAAAGTAAGTCTTACACAATGCAAAACTTCATCTGTTTCATTGACAGTGATTTATAATAAAAGATAGTCAATTTTCTGCCACTCATTATTTAGCATAATCATTGATTTATTTTTACTAACTTAAATTTATCTTCTTTGGTATTAAAATCTATTATTCTAAACAGGTAAGTGCCAGATTTCCAACCTTTAAAATCTAAAATATTTTCTATTTTAGAGATAGGAATAGTAACTAAGTCTTCTACATCTGCATTTAAGATGTTTTGTAGTCGAAGAGAAGAATCATAATTGTATATCTTGAGCAATGCTTCTCCACTCTTACGTAGATAATAGGTAAACTTCTCTACCTCAATAAGTTCTTTTTCCTTTACTGCTTGTTGCCAATCTGTAAAATCAGTAGTGCAAAGATAATTATTCTCAAAGAATATATTTTGAAAAACAATGCCTTGTGAAGATTCAAAAAAGAGACGATTTTGTTTGATTTCATTTGTAGCCTCTATTTCAAACTCATACGTAATAGATTTTCTTGCGGGAAGTACGATTTGTTTTTGTAGAATAGGCAGATAACTACTATTTTCACTACTTACAGAAAAGACAATATCTGTATCCGAGTGTGAGGTAAGTTCCACAGAGCCTTTGATGTTTTTAAGATTATCTCTTCTGAATTTATGAGAAATTTCTTGGGCTTCTATAAGCATTTGCTCACCAAAAAAGTAAGATTTCGTATTTTTTCGTTCTTTAAAAATATCAAAATATTTGTAGGACTTATTATCCTTTTCAAAGTATAAGTATTTTATTTTTAAGGTATTAGGATAAGTGTCTATGTTCTTTCCTATATTTTTCCCATCTGTGTCATATAAAAGCAAGCTATCTAATCTGTCGTATTGGAAGAAATGTTGCATACTTATTTTTCCATTAGGATAAAAATATTGCCATGTACTATCTTTTAGCCCCGCCCAATAATTCAGATAATTGTCCAAATTGAAAAAATATTTGTCAGCAGTAAAAGATGTTCCCTTTTTTTGGTATTCTTCTAATCTCTCTTGTGCAAATGCAAAAATTTGTATAATGTTGCTTGTGCTTCTTTTTCTTTCGCGGTTACTTATCTGAATAATTGTTTGCAAATCTTCCTGTGTAAGGAAAAAATTGCTATGGTAGTTAGGAATAATTTTCTTCAGAGGCAAGGTATAGTATTCTATGGATTTTATTTTGTTGTCTTCATAGTATTCTATCCATTTGCCTATTCGTTTGCCCGTTTCGTTATCTATTTGATTAATAGGCATTTCTTGAGCTTGGGTGTAGATAGCAATTATCAAAAGCCATGCTACTGCAAATAATATTCTCATAGGTAATCTTTTAGGAGTGAAAAAATAATTTTAGGTAAATTTAGGTATTTATTCCTTAAAATCGCCTATTTATGAATTAGAATTTTGCAAATAATTAGCTAAAGTTTTTTCCAATCTATATTTGATTTTCTTGACTAAAAATCTGGGAGCTAAGACCTTTATTGCCTCTCCAAAACCTAAGATTTCGCGTTCTAACTCAAAATTCAAGATGACTTCTATGCTCAATATTACGCCATTTTCATCTTCTTTCAGGATTGATTGGCTGGAATGTAAAGGTTTGGTCAAAATATAGGGAGCATTGAGCTTATCAACTTGTAAAACAACTCTTTGAGGTTTGTCTTTTTCTGATTTGGTAACACCAATAAGGTCATCATAATAAGTTTCAAAATCCACGCCCTCATGCTCTACAAAATCTTCTTTTTCAATCTCTTGGAGCGAAATTATCCTATCCAATGCCAACGTTATCAAAACATTTTTTCCCTTTGCTTTGGCTATCAGAAACCAGCGATTACGGTACTCTTTGAGTAAATAAGGGTAGTAAATTTGTTGGCTAATATTTTTTGCTTTAAAGGACTTATAATCAATGAGTAATGCCTTTTTTTGTAAAATAGCCTGATAGAGAGGGTGTATATATCCTATGCCTTTGAGGAGTTTATTGCTCTCAAACTGTATGTAGTTCTTGCCTTGTTTGTATGATTTGTTGAGATTATTTTCCAATTTGGCAACTACTTCACTCATTTCCTCAAAATAACCAAAACCATTGAATTGTTTGAGCAAACTGACTATTTCCTTAAGTTTACTCACATCTCCTTGATTGATAGGAGTTTTTGTAATACTATATTTCTTATCTTGGTAAGTATAGTATTTTTTGTCTATGACAATGATGGGCGCATTGTAGCCCAACTTGTCGCTACGCATGACTTGTATATCTGCTTGGATAGTGCGCTTGCTTACCCCGCTCCTAATTCCCTCATTTTCGTAAATAGCCTCAGAAACCTTCTCTATAAGGTCTTCGAGTGTCCACTTCCTTTGTCTATTTTGCAGACACTCATCAATAGTTTTGTATCGAATCAGTGCGAGTTTGTTGATTGACATTTTTCAAGAATAATAGATACAAAATTATGCATATTACCATGATTTTAGCGTTTGTTACAAAAAATATACTTACCCATCAAGTAGGCAAGTATATTCTCATCAAATAGAAGATATTACAAGCTATTTTACAATTAATTCATTGACATTTTGTCCTATTCTTTTACCCATTTTTAAGCCTTCTTCATTCCCAGAACGGAAGTGAATCCCCCCATAAAGTCTTGATAGAGCGGCTTCTTGTGCAAATGCCTCAAAAGAAATCAAATTTCTTGCAGGTAAGCCTCTGTCAGCATGAGAATTATCAACAAAAGCGACATTGTTGCCAAAAAGTTTTGTCAATACTTCGGCGGCGGCTCCAGATTGGACAGAGTGTCCTGAAATGTACTCAGGAAAAGGAGGAGTATCAAGTAATGGTTTCCAACTTGGGTCAATATATCTTTGGACATAGGTAACAGGTCTTAATAGATTGTAGGTGTATTTACATTTCCAGCCGCAAATGAATGCGTCAGCTACTGCGATACCTACTTTCATATATGCTTCTGCGGCAAGGGCTAAGTTCGCTTTTTGAGCAATAAGCACTTGGCGAGTAATAGAAATGCTATGCCCTGGCGGAGTGAATGTTTTGCCCGCATCATCTGCCCAAAATAAAGCAATTTCTTTTTGTGAATTATTCAAATTCTTTGCTATGTCATATACTTCTTTGCCTTCTTTGAAAAAAGCAGAAGAAGCCTCAAAAGAAAAGGTTGGCGGCGGTGGCGGCATAATGCTTGGTGCGGCATTAGAGGCTAAAAAAGTACGATTATTGCCCCAGTAGGGTTGTAAGGCATTAGAGGAACTTGTTTTTACCCACATGCTTTCTCCAACGGGTGGAGTGTATGTTATAGGAAAGTTTTTTAGATAGCCTTCATGCCCTCCGTCTGTGCGCGACCAATCAAAAATGACATTTGCCATCTGTTCTCCATAATTGGCTGAGCGATTAAATACTTCATTGCTTATAATAGATTGATAACGAGAATTGTATATGGCTTTTACCGAATCTATTGCGGCTAAATTGGCTGGGGAGGTATTGGCAAAAAGATTCCTTAAGATAGAAGCCATCGCATGATTTGCCGAAATTGCCCAGTGATATTCTACCCCAGAGGTAACTTGAGGAATATTAGAAAGACCGTTTACTCTGTTTGCTAAGGATTTATAATTTTTCGTACCTGGCACCAATGTTTCATACAGCGTAATGCCTGTATAACCTAAGGCACGAGATGCTACTGGTGGTGTAAAACCACTTGTCTGTCTAATTAAGCGTAATTCTAACTCATAATAAGAGTGAGCCAAGTCTGCTTCAAAAGAATTGACCTCCATTAAAATAGGTTGCTCGCTCTCTTTCTGACATCCCACAAGGAATATAGCAAATAGGAAAATGCCTATTATTCCTTTTCTTTTCAGCAAATTCATAAAAAAAAAGTTTAAAGTGATAAAATTAGTGTACTAATATTACATAAGTAATTAAATCATGTCGGATAGAGTGATACAAATATCAAAAAAATAAAAATCAAATATTTGATGATAAATGATGTTTTTTTAGGATTATTAGAGAAGTACAATAAGGTTCTTTATTTTGTTATATTTTTTCTAAAAACATTTTTTTTATACAAACATTACATCTATGAGAGGTAGGTTATTTCACGGAATAACTTAAATAAAAATGATAGGATATCATACATTTCATCTTAGGGAGGCTATAAGCCAAAGATTTCTGCACCATGCCTTAAAAAAATCTTCAGAATGTAATTCATGTACTATCTGACCCAATAGTTTTAGACTTTAATGACAAGTTTGCCGAAATTCTCCCCACTAAAAAGCATTTGGAGAGCTTTAGGAAAATTCTCTAAACCATTGATTATTTGTTCTTTGTATTTGATTTTATCTTCTCTAATCCATTGAGAAATTTCATTCATCGCTTGAGGGTATTGGCTCTGAAAGTCAAAAACAATAATGCCTGTTAGATTTGCTCTCGCCGTTACCAATTTCATGTAGTTTTTTATGCCTCTGATATTTGCCATATCATTATATTGGGAAATCGCACCACAAATAACTACTCTTGCTCCTCTTGCCAAGTGCAATAGCCCTGTATCCAAAATCTCCCCACCAACATTATCAAAAAATACATGAACCCCTTGAGGGCATATTTCTTGCAATCTTTCATGCACGTTTTCTTGTTTGTAATCTATGACTGCGTCAAAACCGAGTCCAAGTAGGTACTGACATTTTTGTTGTCCTCCTGCTATACCTACTACTCTGCACCCCTTGATTTTGGCTATTTGCCCTACCGTAGTACCTACTACACCCGCCGCTCCAGAAATCAAAATTGTTTCTCCCTCTTGTGGATTGCCCTTTGCCAGCAGACCAAAATAGGCAGTCATGGCGGGCATACCCAAAATGCCTAAGTACCATGAAGGAGAGAACTCGCCAATAGATATTTTTTTCAAACCTTTTTCCTCAGCAATTGCGTATGCTTGCGCCCCCAATAACCCCTCTACCCAATCTCCTATGGAGAAGTTAGTATTCAGAGAATCAATGACTTCCCCTACTGCAAAAGAGCGAATCACTCCACCTATTTCTATGCCATCTATATAAGTACGCCCCGCATTCATCCAACCACGAATCGCAGGGTCTATAGAAATAAAATGATTGCGAATCAGTATTTGACCTTCTTGGAGTGCAGGAATTTCACTTTGTTTGATTTCAAAGTTATCTATCTCTACCATGCCATTCGGACGGCTTTTGAGCAAAACTTGGGTATTCATAAAATTTGATTTGGGGGATTAGATAAATCAATCTTCATTTTAGGTACGCAAAAACAGCTTTAAGACCGTCTTCAGTTAGCCTTAGATGAATATAATCTTGCCAATGTATCATTTTTTTACTTGCTTTATTAAAGCCAAAGTTACAAAATTCATTTCAATTACACGCTCTTACAAACCGCTTTTTTGCAAACTTTACAATTACTTTTTTATTACTACGCAATCTACCTGCGTAGTTATATTTTCTTAAAAACTATTTTAAACTA
>JALOMS010000153.1 GCA_025455345.1 Thermoflexibacter sp.
GAAAGAGTCGCTAAAGACCCTATTTTTAATCTCATAGCAGAAAATTCTCAAAGAATAAAAAATCAGAATGATGTTTCTATGGTTTCTTTGAACTTAGAAAAATTCCGAACCCAACAAAAGGCTTTTGCGGAAGAGTCCAAAAAATACAAAGCAATCAGTGAATATACATCTAATCTCTCTATAACTCCTTTAAAGGTGGATTTTGAGAGAGATAATATTGATAGCTTGACCAAATCTCGCACGGAGAACTGGCATAAGTCTATGAAAAAAGATATTCACTTAAACGAAGCCCTCAATATTATTAAAGATTTAATGTAAAGCAAAGAATCTGAAGCAAAACAAAATAGCCGTAAACTTCATAAAAGTTTACGGCTATTTTGATAATAGCTATTCCCACTTATTTTACTGTTGTAGATATTTGATAGAAATACACGTAGAAGGCATCAGAAACTTTTGGATTATCTGCATCATTGCTTCTTCTTTATTCGGTGCAACACCCACACCATTTTCTTTCTTTGGCTCTTCTGTTTCCACGATTTCTCCATTAGACTTTTTCCCTTTGAGCAAAAATAATTCTCCAGCAAAGGTCAAAAAGAAAGTATATTTTTCAGTGAAAACTTCTGTTTTGATTTCTGTTTTTTTCCCTACTTTGACTTCTGTTTTTTTCTCAATCTTATTTTCTACTTCTATGATTTTGTCTTGGTCTTTGGTCGTAAATTTAAAATCATGACTATAAACCAAGTATCCTTTGCCCGCAGGAGCGGTAGTTGCTGTTTGATAAAGCGTGTTCTCTATTTCTTTCGCCGAGCAGAAACAATGCCCCTTATATTTCGCATTTTCAAAAGCAATAGTTGTATAATGTATAATCTTCCACTTACCTGCTTTGTCTTTTTTTAATGTCAGAGCTACTGTTTCCTCCCCTGCTGACCATACTTCTCCATCTTTTTCTTGCTCATAAGTAGCTTCATAGACCGCTACTCCTATTTCCCCGCTTACATAAGCCCTCGGAATATTCACAATTTTATAATCTATGTGCAAGCCTTCTTTGAGCAAAATTCCTTTTAGGTGATTGTCAAAACCAGAAACATCACTATCAAAAGAAGTAACCTTATTAGCCAAATCCGTAGTTATCAGTGTGCCAAGTACCTCTTTATCCATATAATCTAATACTCTTGCCTTATCTTTATGCTTTCCAAAAGTCCCATAAGCCTCTCCAAAAGCAAAAACAACCTTCTTGAGAGCCTCCTCATCAGGGGTAAAGGTTTTTTGTTGGGCTATACTCTGTAAAGTAAGCAACGCCAATGCTATAAAAAGAAAGAATTTAATATTTTTCATGCTAAATAGAAAACTAAAATGGATATTTTATCTTTGGACTTGCTTCATCCAATTTCCCCAAACTAACCCCAAACGAGTAGAAAGAATCGCAATAGGCAAAGCAATACAAATACCTATGAAAAAATCAAGGGCTTTTTCTTCTTGCCAAGCCATAAAATTATACCTGCCTTCCCAAGTTGGGTCGTTACCAAAATACCAAGATTCTGTACCAAAAAACCAATTCCGCGAATACGTTGACATAAGGAAGTCCCCCATAGGATACTGAATTATCAAAAGTATGACGACAAAGGGAACACCTATCATTACGGATAATAACCACTGATTCTTGTGTCCATATTTATCCAATAACCAATCCATTGCCAAAGCAGGGAAAATAATGAGCAATGGGAAATGAAATGCTTGATAATGAGTAATATGATTTAGTATAGGACCTAAAAGTGGTTTAGCCTCAAACAAAGGTAAGACCCAAACCATCACAGCCATTATACACATATATACCAAAGCAGTAGCACTTGCCGCCCATTTTAACTTCGAAGCGCGCGCAACTGCTATCAAAAAAACAGGGAAAACAATACTTCCTATCTGATAAAAGGAAGACTTGTGCATATCATGGCGCGTAAAAAATTCAGAAAACAATGTATAAATCGTAACTAAAACTAATCCTGACGAAATGATAAATAACATTCGCAAACGAAGATCACGCTTTTCTATGTCTTTTTTTGCCCAACCAATTAGTGCCTCCTCGCGATTTTGTAAAGCCAATGCGCCTATCATTGCCCCGAACTGCACCATCATCATTCCAAACGCCAAAATAGAATGAGGGGGAGAAAGTATCACTACGTCCAATCCATAAGTATTGTGCCACCAATCATCAAAAGGAGCAGAAGTAAGCATAGCTATAGCCCCCCAAATACAGAAAAGTCCACCCAAAGAGCTATAAAAAATATTCCAAAAACGAACGCTTTGGCTTTTCTCGATATGATTTCCAGCAAAACTAATTTTTAGTACCTGATATCCTGAAAATAAGCCAGATACAACTGCCCCCAAATAGATAGATAGGTGAGGAGGAGAGAATAATCCATCTCTACCTATACTTGTATGCCAAGAAATATCCCAAATCAAACCCACAATAATACACACAGAGGAAAAAACTACTGCGTAGATATAAATAGGAATACCAAGTAATAAGCTATGGATTTTTGAGTTTCCACTCACAATTGGTTTTTCAAGATAAATAGTGTTTTCCATATTTTTAATAAATTATGTTGTTTATAAACCAATGAGTAAACGTACTAAAAAAGCAAAGATTTTGCTGGACTAATATGATTATTTCTTTTGTTTGTATTTTAGGAGTCCCTATAACCAAAAGAAATTTAATATTTTAGACAATGGACAAATATACTTCATCACATTGAAAAAATAAAAATTTTTCAATAATTTCGGTTATTATCAAAATTTTTGGAATATAAGATTTCTGTTAGTCAAGATTTATAACCGTTGTGGAACAATCTTGATTTATATAAAGGCGGATTTAAAATCTACTTCCATACAAGTCCGAATTACAAACTCGGACTAACTTAGAAAACATCGTTTCCGTACTACAATCTAAACTATACCAAATCATTATCCCACCAAAACAAACAGAATTTGGGCATAGCACAGTCGCCAAAGACCCCGACGAGCGTAAAGATTTATCAGGGTAAAACTATGGAACAATAGTTTGAAAAGTTCATTTTTTAATTTTTTCCTGAAATAGAGGTTAATTCTTCTTCCCCCAACATAAAGCTCCCTGTTTGCCAATCAATTTGAAAATATTTGGCGTTTTTGGAATTATTTGATGATTTTGCTGAATCCATAATTGAAGTCATAATAATTCCGCCTATTAGTCCTCCAATTGCTCCTCCAACCCCAGCTCCTAATATTGCATAATTTTGTCTTTTTTTAGTAATATCCTCTCCATAAAAACCAATCTCATTTTCTTTTCTTACAATTGGATAAAAAACCCCAAACTGATTGATATAGACATTTTTCCCATCACAAAATCCCCAAAATGTGTCTTTGGGGTTTAGCTCCCGAAAGCCTGTCTTCTTTTCATCTTTTACCAAAAGATAACTTCGCTCTTTAAACTCATAAATTTTATGTGCAACTGAGGGCGCATTGTTATAAAACTCTGCAAAGTTTTTGTATGCACCTATTTTCATGACAGGATCCGTTAAAAATTTAGGCAATTTTTGGCTATACAACTCTCTATCATCTATTTTTACCCTTGTTTCAATAATACTATCGTACTTGCTTGCAAAGTTTTTTAAGATAGTTTCAAAAGCCAAGGGAATCTGTTTTTTATGCTGTGTGGTAGCGTCCATGCCATATTCCTCCCAAAAAACTCTGGCATTATTTAACCTATACAGCCCACTATCTGACTTTAAGATAAAGTCTATATCAAAATTCAAAAATGCAGTTTCCCAATTCAGAAGTAAAAACTCTGAAACACCAAAGCGATTGATTTTTAAGATAATAGATGGTTTTCCTTCTAAGTGAGGCAAAGAAATAGCAAGTTTTTTTTGAATAACTTTGGCAAGGGAATCTTCTACAAGAGCGTATGCCCTTTTATTCCCCATGCCCTTATGCACAACGCCAATGTGATGCAGGGAATCCGTAAATCGTACATCAACTACATCTATGATGTTAAAAGGTCGGTCTTTGATACTGATTGGAGGAAATTTGAGATTGATATTTTTTTGTGCATATACATGAAATGAGAATAGCACACCAAATAATAGTGCGAATGATATTTTTGGTTTCATTGCGTTAGAAAATTTATTTATAAGATTTTAAATTCAGAGACAATTTACAAATTTTAGCATGGAAATCAAAACCTACCCTATTCTTCTCTGAAAATTTTTCCCCCTCATTTTCAGCCACTCACCTTAGAGGCATTGTTTCTTATTTTCATTTCTGCGAAAACAACCTTACTTTTGCAGTTCAAATAGTTTTATAGTTGAATAGCTTAACAGTTAGAATAGTTTTTATTTAACTGCAAACCATTAACAATCAACTATTCAACAACTAACCATTGTATTCATGCAACTTAGCAAATTAGAAATCAGGGGATTCAAGAGTTTTGGCGATAAAGTAACTATCCATTTTGAGGAAGGCGTAACGGGCATTGTAGGCCCTAACGGCTGTGGCAAGTCCAATGTCGTGGACGCGATTCGCTGGGTGCTGGGCGAGCAAAGCACCAAAAGTCTGCGCTCCGACAAAATGGAAAATATCATTTTTAACGGCACCAAAAACCGCAAACCACTCCAAATGGCAGAGGTTTCCCTGACTTTTAAGAATAGTAATAAGGATAGTTCTTTGCGTGATAACACGCAAAAAATGGATAATAAACCCGCCTTTCAAGGTGGGGAAGCACAAATTATTGGTGAGAACACCAACAATGGCGAGGGAGGTGAATCACAACCACCAACAACTAACAACCAACAACCAACAACCAGAAACAATAAACCAGAAACACTAAACCAATACACCGAAATTTCCGTTACCCGCCGTTTTTACCGTACAGGCGATGGCGAGTACCTACTGAACGGTGTGCCTTGTCGCCTCAAAGACATCACTAACTTGTTCTTAGACACAGGGATAGGCGCAGACAGCTATGCAATCATAGAGCTAAAAATGGTGGACGAAATCTTGAACGATACGCACGGGGAGCGCAGAAGTTTGTTTGAGGAAGCGGCAGGAATTTCCAAGTTCAAGGTGAGGAAGAAGGAAACCATGAAAAAATTGGGAGAGGCAGACGCAGACTTGGAACGTGTAGAAGACCTCCTTTTTGAAATAGATAAAAACCTAAAAACCCTTGAAAAACAGGCAAAACAAGCAGAACGCTATTTTAAAACCAAAGAGGAGTATAAGAATTTGAGCATTGAACTTGCTAAAAAAGTAGTTTTTCAGCAAAGAGATAAATTAGTTACTCTCAATCAGCAAGTTACGCAAGAGCAAGATAAAAAACTCGCTATCCAAACGCAGATAGAAACCAAAGAAGCAGAAATTGAGGCTTTGCAATTGGACATTCTGAACAAGGAAAAACTTTTTTCTTCGCGCCAAAAGACTTTGAATGAGCATATCAATCGCATTAGGCAGTACGAAAGTGAAAAGAAAATCAAATCTGAAAGGCTGAAATATTTAGAAGACAGAAAGCAAAGTCTTGAAAATCAGCAAAGAACAGAGAAAGATAACGTAGAAAAGGTACAACTGCAAATCCAGCAAATTGCCCAAGAAGAAAAGTCAGTAAACCGCCAATTGGCTGAGGCGGAACTGCTCTTGACAAACTTAAAAACAGATTACGACAAGCAGAAGCAACACGTTCAGCAACTTCAAAACGAAGTCGGGGAACTAAATAGGCAAATCAAAAGCAAGCAAGAAAACGTTTTTCAAGTCAAGAAGAACTTGGAAATCAAGCAAATGCAATACAATAGCTTGCGAATAGATTTGGAAAAAAATCTATCAGGTGGCAACGAATTTCAAGACAACATAGACCGCTTTGGAGATGAAATTGCAGAATTGAAAGAACAAATAAGCGACAAAGAAAGTGAACTACAAAGCCTTTTGCAAAAAGAAGAAGAACTGAAATCACAAATAGCTGATTTACAGGCAGAAATAGAAGAAATCAGAGAAGAGTTTGGCAAAAATAACCGCAAATTGGACGCATTGCAAAATGAATATAACCTCACTAAGTCCCTGATAGACAACTTTGAGGGCTTTCCAGAAGGTGTAAAATTTTTAAAGCAAAAAGTAACAAACCTCAAAAACGCGCCTTTCCTTTCTGATATTTTCACTTGCGAAGAAAAGTATAAAGTGGCAATAGAGAATTTCCTTCATTCCCGCATGAACTATTTTATTGTGGAAAGTGAGGAACAGGCTTTCCAAGCGGTAAACTTGCTCAATGAGGCTTCGCAGGGCAAGGCAAATTTCTTTGTACTAAAAGACGCAGAAAATATTTTTAAAAACAATCCTTCCAAGATTTTATACGCCTTAAATGCTGAAAATGAGCAAAATATGATTCCTGCGATTCGCCTAATAGAATGCGAAGACAAGTATTTTCCCTTGATGAGTTTGCTTTTGGAAAATGTGTATATTACACTTAGAGAAGATGATATAATATTAAATACACCTCCCCCTACCCCCCTCAATGAGGGGGAAACGACTTTCATCTCCCCCTTTGGAGGGGGCAAGGGGGAGGCAATTTTCATCACCCTCAACGGCAAAATTATCCGCAGAAAATACAGTGTTTCAGGAGGTTCTATTGGGCTTTTCGAGGGCAAGCGCATTGGACGAGTGAAAAATTTGGAGAGTTTGAGCAAGCAAATAGATGAACTAAAAAAGACTATCCACAACCAAGAGCAAAGCATAGCGCGTAAAACTTACCATTTGCAAAAGCAAAAAGAAACTACTCAAAATGAGGTAATTGCAAACGTACAAAACGAGATTGGCAAACTACAACAAAACCTTGTTTCTGCCAAAATCCGTCAAGAACAGCAATACGAGCAGAGCAAACGCCAAAAAATGCGCGTGGAAGAAATGCAAGAGCAGTTGGCTACGCTGAAAGATGAAATCATTGACAGTGAACCACTTGTAAAAGAAGTGCAAGAGGCTCAGAATGAGTTGGAAATATTACTAAGCGACAAAAACCAAATCCTCTTTGCTCAAAACGATTTGCTTTCTCAAAAATCTACCATTTACAATGAAAAAAATATTGCTTTTTACCAATTAAAAAACAAAGCAGATAATTTCAGTAAAGAATTAGAATACAAAGAGTTAGATTTAGAAAAATCACAAAAGCGCATAGATACGTTTGCCCAAGAACTCACCCAATTTGAGAAAGAAATTTTGCAGTTGCGCGATAGTATCCTCACAACCGAAGAAGATGACTATTTATTAGGGCTTTATGAGGAAAGGGACAGCATAGAAACAGGCGTAAAAGAAGCAGAACGAGCCTATTACCATGCAAGAGGCGAAGTAGTGGAGATAGAAAAACTGATTCGGGAGTTGCGCCGTAGCAAGGACATTGCCGATACGCTCATTGGTGAACTGCAAAACAAACTTAACGAAAGCCGCTTGCAGATGTCCTCAACCAAAGAACGCCTTTCCGTAGAGTTTGAGGTTGATTTAGAGGGACTTATGCAAGCAGAAGATTTGCAAATTAGCCCTTTGACAGAAGAATATTTGAGAGAAGAAGTCAAAAAAGCAAAAGAACGCTTAGAAAAAATTGGGCAAATCAACCCTATGGCAATGGAGGCGTACAACGAAATTAAGCAACGCTACGACTTCATCATTAGCCAAAAAGAAGACTTATTGCAGGCGAAAAACTCTCTGATTCAGACCATTACGGAAATAGACACCGTAGCAAAGCAAAACTTTTTAGACGCATTTTATAAGATTCGTGAGAACTTCATTACCGTTTTCCGTTCGCTATTTACGGAGGAGGACACTTGCGACCTCACGCTTTCTGACCCTGACAATCCTTTGGAGGCGGATATAGACATTATCGCCAAGCCCAAAGGCAAAAGACCACTCACTATCAATCAGTTATCTGGTGGAGAGAAAACGCTTACTGCCGTTTCCTTGCTCTTTGCGATTTACCTTTTGCGTCCTGCGCCTTTCTGTATCTTTGACGAAGTGGACGCTCCGCTTGATGACGCTAACATCGACAAGTTCAACAACATCATCAAACGCTTTGCGGATTATTCGCAGTTCATCATTGTTACGCACAACAAGCGCACGATGGCAACGACTGACGTAATTTATGGCGTAACTATGCTGGAACAAGGCGTTTCTACGGTAATTCCTGTGGATTTGAGGGAGTTGGGGTAGGTAAAACAACATTTACAAAAGTTTAAAACTAAGGTAGATAACAAGTAGGCATATCTCAAACCTATGAGATTTAAAAGGTATTATAGATTTTTTGCAAGCTATCATCATGTTGTTGCATAGCTTGCTCAGGTGAAAAGTGTAGTCAATCGTGGCAGCGTAATAAAACCTTGACTATCTTTTCTATATAGTTTTCTACCCTGTCAGTATTTTTACAACCTTTACCGAGATTTGTAACCATTGGCAAGACAATCAAAGGTTTCGCCTATGAGGATACGGACGAGGGTAACCAGAGTTACAAATTCTCTTTTAACGAGGCCAGGATTACAAATCCTGACCAGCCCAGCAGAGAGTCAAAATAGTCTAATCGCAAGAACAGGGTTTAAATAGCTCACTCATACCCTTTCCACCTTCAAATCTTCGGTATAGACGATTAACTTTTGAATAGGGAAATCTTTAAAAGTATCTATTGCCAAAAGTGCTTGGGCATATTCGTTCACTTGGCGTTTGTGTTCTTCTAATTTTTCTATGCCCGTCTTATATTCTATAATTGTAATTAACTCATTATCAATAATTATTCTATCTGGTCGCAATACTTTTTCACTTGTTGCCGTTGTCTGTGTCCCCACAGACGACACATTCGCCATTGCAGGTGTTTTCACCTGCAACTTCACCACCAATTCCTTTTCATTAAAAATCTGCCTTCCTGCTTTGGGTTCGTAAAAATCAGTAATTTCTGGTAAAGCAATGATTTGGTGCATTTTAACTTCTATTTCTTCCTTTTCTTCTTCTGGAATGTAGCCTTCATTCACCAACTTTTGCACTGCTCTTGCTACGTCCGTTTTGTGCTTCACGCGCTCGAGGGCATAGTGAAC
>JALOMS010000154.1 GCA_025455345.1 Thermoflexibacter sp.
GAAAAATGATGGTATTCCGCTAATTTTGAAAGACCACATAGTGCCTTAGATTTTTTGACCCCTGTGCGGTTTGAGGAGCATTGAAACTCCACTTCAAAGTTGGTTGCTACTTAAAGAAGGTAGGACAGTAATATTTGCAGATTTTCAATAATTATCCTATTTTGCTTATAAACTTATAAATATTTAGTAAGTTTACATTAACAATTACTTTTGTAACAATAGTAATAGAAGCATACTTATTTTGTTATTTACATGAAATTCAAAACCATTAATCCATATAATAATCGTCCTATTGAGGATTTTGATGTCTATCCTGATGAAAAAATAGCAGATATGTTATATATTTCTTCCCAAGCATTTACTACTTGGAAATCAAAATCATTTAGTGAAAGGTCTGATTTATTTTTTAAACTTTCGGATATTTTACGCACTCGCCAGCAGGCTTTTGCAGATACTATCTCCAAGGAAATGGGGAAACCGATAAAAGAAGCACGAGCAGAAGTGCTCAAATGTGCTTGGGTTTGTGATTATTACGCCCAACACGCCGCTAAGTTTTTAGGAGAAGAAGAAGTAAAAACAGATGCAAGTAAAAGCTTTATTACTTACGAGCCTTTAGGAACGGTCTTGGGCATTATGCCTTGGAATTTCCCTTTTTGGCAAGTATTTAGGTTTGCGGCTCCCGCACTTATGGCTGGGAATGCAGTAGTATTGAAACCTGCCGCAAGCACTATCAGAGCAGGCTTGGTCATAGAATATATCTTTTTGACGGCAGGCTTCCCCAGAGGAACTTTTCAAACTATTATTGCGGATAATGAGCAAATTAGACAGATGATAGGTAGTCCATTTATTCAAGGTGTAGCATTGACAGGAAGTGAAAGAGCAGGGATAGCAGTTGCCTCCGCCGCAGGAGCGCACATAAAAAAAACAGTTTTAGAGTTGGGCGGAAGCGACCCCTTTATTGTCTTTGCTGATAGTGATGTCAAGGAAGCCGCCAAAGTAGCTGTTCAGTCTCGCATGGTCAATGGAGGGCAGAGTTGTATAGCCGCCAAAAGATTCTTAGTAGAAGAAAGTATTTTAGATAGCTTTGTCAATTTTGCCAAACAAAACATGGAAAAATACATCGTAGGCGACCCCTTAGATGAGAAAACAGATGTGGGTCCTATGGCTCGCTTAGATTTGGCAGAAAAATTACACGAACAGGTGCTAAAATCCATCAAGAAAGGAGCCAAATTAGTCAGAGGTGGCGAACACAGAGGGAGTTTTTATATGCCTACGATTCTTACAGAAGTAAGCATGGGTATGCCTATTTTTGATGAGGAAACTTTCGGACCAGTAATGGCAATTTCTTCCTTTAAAAGTGAAGATGAAGCCATTAGGCTGGCTAATGCCACTGATTTTGGTTTATCTGCTACTGTTTTTACCCAAGATGCCAATAGAATAGAACGACTCATCAAATCCTTAGAAGTAGGTGCAGTGTATGTCAATACAATGGCAAAGTCAGACCCGCGCATACCATTTGGTGGCACTAAGAAATCGGGGTATGGTAGAGAACTTTATATGCAAGGAATCAGAGAATTTACTAATATAAAAGCTGTCTATATAGGATAATACCTAATAAAGAACTTGATTCCCGTTGGTACAAGCGTTACTCTTATGCCTAAAAAAAGATTCAAGGATTAGCCTTGAATCAGTAGGAAATTTTATAACTTTACAATAAAAAAATTAGACAATCTTCTCTATTACTTTGCCATGTACGTCTGTCAGTCGGAAATTACGCCCTTGAAATTGATAAGTAAGTTTTTCGTGATTCATGCCTAAGAGATGTAAAATGGTGGCTTGCATATCATATACGCTTGAGCGGTCTTTGACCCCGTAATAGCCTATTTCATCAGTTTCTCCATAACTAATGCCGGGTTTTACTCCACCACCCGCAAGCCAGCAAGTGAATGCCTCAGTATGATGGTCTCTACCAGCAAAAGCCATTTTCTTACCTTCTCTATTTTCTTGCATTGGGGTTCTGCCAAACTCTGCCCCCCAAATCACCAATGTTTCTTCTAATAATCCTCTCATCTTTAGGTCTTGGAGCAATGCTGCAATAGGTTTGTCTATCTTACTGCATAGATTAGCAAATCCTCCATTATTAAGGGCATTACTGGGGTCATTGCCGTGCGAATCCCAACCCCAATCAAATAATTGGACAAATCGTACTCCTTTTTCTACCAATCTTCTGGCTAACAAACAATTATTCGCAAAGGAAGATTTTCCTACTTCTGTTCCGTAAAGCTGATGAACCCATGCAGGTTCTTTGTTAATATCCATGACTTCTGGCACAGAAATTTGCATTTTAAAAGCCATTTCATATTGAGAAATGCGAGAAATCGTTTCTGGGTCTTGCATTTCTTGGTAATGTTCTTGATTAATCTCATTGATAGCATGAATGGTTTGCCCTCTTAGTTCCCTATCCATACCCTCTGGATTAGATACGTATAAGACAGGTTCGCCTTTGGCGCGACACTCTACCCCTTGATAAACAGTAGGCAAAAAACCACTTCCGTAGCCTGCTTTGCCCGCATCAGGGGCTTTGCCTCCCGAAAGTAACACAATAAATCCAGGTAAATCTGCATTTTCAGAACCCAATCCATACGTAACCCATGCTCCCATGCTGGGACGACCTAAGCGCGCATGACCCGTTTGCATTAATAGCTGAGCAGGCGCATGATTAAATTGGTCTGTATGCATTGCTTTTAAGAATGTAACTTCATCTGTCATCTTCGCAAAATGAGGCAAATGGTCTGAAATCCATGCGCCTGATTGTCCATACTGTTTGAAGCCTACTTGAGGACCTAACATCTGCGGTACACCTTTGATAAAGGCAAAACGCTTACCTTCTAAGAGAGATTGGGGACACTCTTTGCCGTCTAATTTCATTAATTCTGGCTTATAATCAAATAATTCCAATTGCGAAGGCGCGCCCGCACAATGTATGTAAATCACTCTCTTTACTTTTGCTGGGTAATGAGGAGGCAAAACCTCAAAAGGTTTAGAAAGATTTCGTTGTAATTGTATTTGGGCAATTTGGCTATTGTTGGACTCAGCACATCCCCAAAGAGAAGAGAGCGCAATCCCCCCTAATCCTGCGGCACACTCCCAAAGAAAGTGCCTACGGGTAAGAGATTGGAGGTCATTCAAATCGTTAAAGATACTTTCTTTCATATTTTAAAAATATTGAATTAAGAAAATGGTTAGACAGCAACAAATGTTATGGCTTAACAAAAATAATAAAAGAAATTTTTAAATATCAATAGTAGCTTCAGAAACTCAATATTTTCATCTAATAAATATCAACTTGCTACTTATGTAAAAATAAATCTTTTTCTCTAAATTATTGGCAATCCTTAGTAATTTTGAAGCCAAAACACACGACTATTAACCGTTAGTAATTGAAACGTAACCAATCAAAAAGATGCAAGAATCTAAAAATAGCATTACCTTCGAAGTAACAGGTGGTATTTCTTTAAAAGGCGAGATATACCCACAAGGAGCTAAAAATGAAGCACTACAAATCCTCTGTGCGGTTTTGCTTACCCCAGAACCTGTTATTATTCATAATATTCCTAATATTCGCGATGTCAATAAGTTGATAGAATTATTAGCTGATTTGGGCGTAGAAGTCAAGAGGTTAAGCGAGAGTTCTTATAGCTTTACCTCCAAAAATATCAATATGAGCTTCTTAGAAACACCAGATTTTAAGCAAAAAGCGGCGGCATTGCGGGGTTCGATTATGATTTTAGGTCCTTTATTGGCGCGTTTTGGCAAAGCAAAAATGCCCAAACCGGGAGGAGATAAAATCGGACGACGACGACTCGATACGCACTTCTTAGGTTTCCAAAAATTGGGAGCAAGATTTAATTATGACATAGATGATAACTTTTATGAGATAGATGCTTCTCATTTGGCTGGTTGTTATTTGTTATTAGATGAAGCATCCGTTACTGGCACTGCCAATGTAGTCATGACGGCAGTATTGGCAAAAGGAGAAACTACTATCTATAATGCGGCTTGTGAGCCATATCTCCAACAACTTTGTCTGATGCTCAATCGCATGGGCGCAAAAATTTCAGGCATAGGTTCTAACTTGTTGCACATACAAGGAGTCGAGTATTTGGCTGGTACAACACACACAATGTTGCCTGACATGATTGAAATCGGGAGTTTTATAGGCATGGCGGCTATGACCTGCTCTGAGCTAACTATCAAAAATGCTCGCATAGACCAGTTGGGATTGATACCGACTATTTTCCAACGCTTAGGGATTCAGATGGACTTTGTCAATGATGATATTTATATACCAGCTCAAGAACACTATGAAATAGAAAAATTTATAGATGGCTCTATTTTGACTATTGCAGACGCTCCATGGCCAGGATTTACACCAGATTTGCTGAGCATTGTATTGGTTACTGCTACCCAAGCAAGAGGAACAGTGCTTATCCATCAAAAAATGTTCGAGAGCCGCTTATTTTTTGTGGACAAACTGATAGACATGGGAGCGCAGATTATCCTTTGCGACCCACACAGAGCCACTGTAATTGGGTTGGACAGGACTTACCCACTTAGAGCTATTCCTATGACTTCTCCAGATATTCGTGCAGGAGTATCTCTGTTGATAGCGGCAATGTCTGCAAATGGCACAAGCGTCATTCGCAATGCAGAGCAGATAGACAGAGGTTATCAGAATATAGACTTGAGATTGAATGCTTTAGGTGCTAAGATTCAAAGAGTTTGACCATAGCAGTTGCAGTAGAAGGGCAAGTAGCAACAAACTGAGGAGCTGACAAAACTTCTTGAGGAATAGATTGACGATTAATAACAGTATAGGCATTTTTTACAAAAAAGTCTTTAGCGGACTCTGTAAGAAGAAAAATGCCTATACCATTTTTAGACTGAACTATTTTTTCTATTTCAGCGATTATTTGCCTGCCTATTCCCGCACTTCTATACGACTCATGTACACTTAGAGAGCGTAACAGTACGTATCTTCCATACCATTCTAAACCTATCGTACCAACAAGGTCATTCTGACAATAAGCCAAATATTTGTCCGTGTCTTCTCTAAGGTCAGCATAAGGTAAGTGTGCCAAAACCAACTGTCCAATAAACAGTAATCTGTCTTCCGAAGAAAACACCTTCTTGATAATGAAAGATTGATTGTTATTGATATTGTCGATGTTTTTCATCTATAAGTTATCAAAATTTAGAAGTTTAAAAGTTTTGTTTTAATAAATACATAGATAACCAGACAATTATCTTGGCATTTCAAACCCCATTTTATCTAAGATTTGGAAGACAAAACTTGCAGAGATAAGAGCGGGAATCATTCCCATCCACCCTAACCACGCACAGAAGAAATAGAAAGCCCCCGCAAATACAGAAATGACTAATACGACAAAAATCAATTCAGTAAACAGAGGAGAGAAATTCCTTTCTCTAAGAATCCTAATTACCCCGCCCAGCGAAGTAACAATAAGGAAAAAAGCAATAAACCAACCAAGCATGACTTCTACGTTTTTTTTGATAAATTAGTTTAGCACTGTTTTGTTAAAAAAACGCAAAACTTCAAATCTTATTATAAAAATATTGGAAAAATTATAATCGACTCAAAAAAATTATACATCTCTTACTGGGAAGTGTCCAACAAGCAATGCTAAATACAATTACGGATTATGGAACAGCGTGTGTACAACGCTCGTGAAGTCAAAATCACAAATTAGTTAAGTTATTAATTTTCAGGCAAATATGTTAAATAACTTAGTCTTTGTTCTGCAAACATTTCATTGGCAATTTCCATAAGTTGCGTAGCTGAAATAGCCTCTATTTCATCAAAAATCTCACCCAATGCGTCTATTTTACCCAAATCAAGCATACTTTTGCCAAGCATTAACATCAAACTGAGGTTACTTTCTTCTGCCATAGCCAACTGTCCCATGATTTGTTGTTTGGCTCTATGCAATTGTAAAGTTCCCAAAGTTTCATTTCTTAATTTTGATAATTCTTTGGTAATAAGACTATTACACTTATCTAAGTTAGCTTTGTCAGTAGCAAAATAAATAGTAAAAATCCCTGAATCAGTAAATGTGTGATAGTTTGCATCTATACCATAGACGAGTCCGTACTTTTCTCTCAAGGTCATATTCAGTCGGGAGTTCATTCCTGAGCCACCGAGAAGATTCACTAAAACCCCAAAAGGCAAGCGTTTGTCATCTTGGAGCGAATAAGACTCCGTACCTAATATGCAATGTGCTTGGGTAATAGGCTTTTTGAAAGTCTGGTCTTTTTTTTCTGCTCCTTCAAATTTTTGCCTATTGTACTGAGCGGATTTTTTGGGTAAGTCCAAGAGGTATTTTTCTGTCAAATGTATTACTTTGGATAGAGGTAAAGCACTGACTGAGGAAAAGATGATACGCTCTGTATTTTGATGTTCTTGGACAAATTCCAAGAAATTTTGTCTATTAAAGCTACTTACGCTGGCATTAGTCCCTAAGATATTCATTCCCAAAGGGTGTTGGGGATAAATAATCTCGTCAAAGTGGTCAATAATTGCATCTGCGGGGTCGTCCAAATACATAGACATCTCCTCTAAAATTACCCCTTTTTCTTTTTGTATTTCTTTTTCAGGAAAAATGGAATAAAAAGTGATGTCAGTAAGGAGGTCTAATGCCTTTTCAAAGTGTTCTTGTAGCACAGAGGCGTGGAAGCATATTTTTTCTTTCGTAGTATAAGCGTTCAAGTCCCCGCCTACTGCGTCCAAACGAGTCAAGATGTGGTATGCTTTGCGCTTTTCTGTGCCTTTGAAGGCGATGTGTTCCCAAAAATGAGCCATTCCTAATTGATGCGGCTTTTCATCTCTACTGCCAATATCTAAAATAAAGCCGCAATGACTTATTTTTGTATTAGTTACTTGCTTATGAATTACTCTAATGCCGTTAGGAAGGGTATGAATATCGTAATCGTTCATCAATAAAATGATAGGTGTAATACTTTTTTCGAATGCAAAAGTAGTTATTTTTTGGAAAAATATGACTAAAATCATCTTTGGTATTGTGAAAAGTCATTAAAAAGTTAATAATTCATGTCTATTTTTGCTTACATTTATGATAAGATTGCAAGGCACAAATCAAATAAATACTTTTTACTATTCATTTGCCTAAAGTATAAAACTTTAACTAATTAAAAATCAATAAACATCATGGGAAAAATACTCGTTCCAATAGATTTTTCTGATTATTCTAAGAATGCCTTAGATTATGCAGTGGTGATTGCCAAAACACTCAAGTCTTCTATCACTGTTTTTCATAGTTTTTACTTTTCTACGCCACCCGAATATGGCACACTTGCCAATTATATGGCTATGGCGATAGAAGATGAGCAAAAGCGATTTGAGGAGCAGATGAAAGAGTTATTGAAGGTGTATGAAAATCAGGAATATGATGATAAAAGTGGAACTCTTCAAATCAATAGCATTGTCAAATTGGGCTTGCCAAAAGAAGATATTACAGACATAGTCAGAGAGCAAAAATATGACTTGATTGTAATGGGGACAAGAGGTGCAACAGGCTTAGATAGACTACTTTTTGGCTCTATTACAGCGAGTATAGTCGAGGACGAGGATATCAAATGTACACTATTGGCTGTACCTAAAGATGCTAAAAACCGTGGCATCAAACACGTATTGTATGGAATGGATTATGAGGAAGATGATGTACCTGTGATTGATGAGCTATTAGAGTTTGCAGGATACTTTGAAGCAAAAGTAACTTGCTTGCACGTCAATACTGATGAGGATATGATACCTTCGGACAAGTTAGAAAAAGAAATCCTCCAAGACACGTATTGGTTCACTCCTTATAACAAAATCAAGTTTGAGTTAGTCAAAAGCGAGAGTATAAAGTCGGGTGTAGATGGCTATATCAAAGACCATCACGTTGATTTGGTAGCAGTTATGCCACGTAAACGTAGTTTTTTGGAAAGTCTTTTTCACAAGAGCGTAAGTAAGAGTTTGGCTACTCATTCGGGTGTACCTGTATTAGTCATCAAAAAATAGACATAATGAACAATTGATTAGATTATTGGAATAAGGCATCTTCGTGGAAGGTGTCTTATTTTTATCTTTCGGGGTCAAACTCTTGGAGATGCTTATTTAACATTTCAGAAACTGCGCCTTCACTTAGGTTTTCTTCTTGTAGTTTTGCTAAGTGTCTTTCTGCAAATAGATTTAAGTATTTGAGTAAGTTAAGTTTGTAATTGGTATCTACCACACCACCTACGACGGCAACTATGTAATACTTGTAGCTGTTCTGAATGATGATTTTGAAAGTACCATACTCTATCATGTCCAAATGCCCACCTTTTTGCTGGAAAGCATCCTCTACAAAGGACTTAATAGCGGTGAGCATTCCCGCAATCATGTCTTGGTCGACCGTATCCTTTCTGGTATAATGCCCAATCAATAAACCTGAATTTTGATAAATTACATAGCCTTCTTCTATGACGGGCGCAATAGCGGCTCTCATTAATTGGTCTTTCTCCTTGATGCCAAAAAGGGCTAAAAACTCTCTTTTGAGTGCTGTCCAAGAGAAAGTATCATCTATCTGTTTATTAATATTATCGGCGAGTCTTTCTAACTCTACTTGTATGTATTTTTGGATAAGACTACCCATGATGGGATAGAGTGCGTCGATGATATCATCTCTATTATTGCGAATCTGTGTTCTGATAGCCTCTCCCAAAGCCTCACCAGAGAGCGAACTCATATTCTTCTTGATTTCCTCTACCTTATCATTGACTATTGGCTCTAAATGTAGATTGATGTGTTCGGGGGAGAATTCTTCCTTGATAGCAAGCACTTCCCTTTCCAAAAGCACACGTCTTTGGACTTCTTCTTCTAAAATAATATCTTTAAGTCTTTGAAGTACCTTGTCTTCCAATCTTCTAACTTATTTTAAACTTT
>JALOMS010000155.1 GCA_025455345.1 Thermoflexibacter sp.
TTTTTCTATGCTCATTGCTTGGATGCTTATCAAAGTCAAATACATTTCCTTGGTAAATCTGTCCGCAGGCAAAGAAATCGTTAAGGACTTGGTACAATACGACCTCAATACCCAATCTCTAAAAATAGAATTGGCTAAAATATTAGGAGAAAACAAAGCAAATATACTTCGTGAATATCAACTACTTAGAGAGAAAATTCGCACAGAGTCAAGTGCTTCGGAAGTTGCCGCCAAACTCATGTGGAAATACCTCAATCATTAGCTATTTTCTGAAAGCAGGCATGAATAGAAAACTCAAATCATTTTATGCAATCTGGTATTTTTCTGGATACTTAGGCGTTATTTTTTGATAAAATGCCTTTATTTCTTGCATATCCTTTTCTAAGTTGCCTGTTGGATAGAACAAAGTCCCAAAACCAGCTACTTTTTTAGCATAGTCCAAATAACCTAATACAATAGGGACATTAGCCATTTCCGCAACCCTATAAAATCCTGTTTTCCATTCTTTTACGGCACTGCGAGTTCCTTCTGGGGGAATAAGCAAATACAGGCTTTCATTCTCATTAAAAAGATTAGCCATGTATTCTACTAAGTTGTTCTTCTTACTTCTGTCCACAGGGATTCCTCCTGTGGCGCGCATAAGTATTCCTAATGGGAAAGAAAAAAGTTGTTTTTTCCCCAGAAATCGTACTTTCATATTTAATGTATAAAAAACAGACAAGGTTATTGGATAATCATAGTTAGAAGTATGCGGTGCCGCCACAACTACACATTTCTTAATATCAGTAGGAATACGACCTTCTATCTTCCAACCAATTGATTTAAAGTACCATTTGGCAATCCATGCTATCATTGTTTATTGTATTTATGATTTTTTTACAAAGCTAAAAAGTATAATAGAGAAATGAATTAAATTTGCATTGGCTTAGTTTTGAGAACAAAAATAGCATATTAATAAATGTAATAATCAGAATTTTAACATTAAAATATGCCTCATCTTTAATATCATAGTTAGATTGACATGAATCATTTGGAACAGCCGACTACTTATCTAATCAAAGATGTACTCTGTAAAATAGGGAATCTTGTTTGCAAAAACATTTATCATTCCCTACAAAACCAAAGTTTAGAAGAACTTTCATCTATTTATAAGTATGCCAAAGAAGATACTATCTATCAAATAGACCACCATGCTGAGAAAATTATTATTCCTTTGCTTGAGATGTATGCAGAAAGTCTTGGGGGGATTGTTTTGATAGCGGAAGGCATTAGTAATGAAGACAATCCTTGTGTATTCCCTATTCATTTGTCTGAAAATGAAGCAAAATGGAAAGTCATCATAGACCCAATAGATGGGACAAAGGTACTAATGTATCAAAAACGTTCTGGCTTTTTTTTAGCGGGAGCCGCCCCCAATTTGGGGGCTAACACGCGCTTAGAAGATATAGAAGTTGCCGTAATGACCGAGCTTCCTACCGCAAAGGCACTTTATAGCGATACTTTTTGGGCTATCAAAGGCACAGAACTCAGTGGCTACTCGGTCAATCTATTGACAGATGAGCAGAAAGAACGACAGCCTTCTCCTTCAAAAGCTCAAAGTATCAAAGGAGGATTTGGGCAACTAACGCGATTTTATGCGCCTGCTCGCGACCTTATCGCCAAAATAGAAGATGAATTATTGGAAAGATTGTTCCCAGATATGGCTGATGAGCAAGCAGTTACTTTCGAAGACCAATATATCTCTACGGGGGGGCAACTGTATGAATTATTGGTAGGGCATGATAGATTTGTGGCAGATTTGCGACCTTTGTTGTATCATTTGCTAAAGAAGCAAGGTAAAAGAGTAGGGCATACGGCGCATCCTTATGATTTTTGTACCTATCTGATAGCCAAAGAGGCAGGCATAATTATCACAGATGCGAGAGGGAAGAATCCAGAGATTCCAATGGATACTTCTTATCAGGTACATTGGATAGCTTATGCGAACCAATATATTCAAAATGAGGTAGAAAACGTATTACTTTCTTTATTAAGAAAATATAATTTAATAGAAAAGTAATCATTTTTTACTTATTCTATTTCTTCAGAAGAGGATTTGAGCATTAAAAGAGCCATGAAATATTGTGTTTGGAAAGCAAACGGTATAAAAATTGCGATATGCGTTTTATATTTTATGGTTTACCCTATTTTTTAAAAAATATTTTTTCTTACTTTGCATTTACTTTTAGAAGAAATAGCAATCAAGAGGTAATCATTTGATTAGAGGATATATCTATTTGTATTGAAAATAAATTAATTAGTAAACATTTATGAAAATTATTCAAAAATTATGCTTGCTGTTTGCAGTCTTAGGGCTTTCCTTGGGAGTAGCTACTGCTCAGGAAAGAGATGAGTTTGGATATAACATTAACTCATTGCGCCCAATTCACGAACACGACCAACTTTGGAAAAGAACAGTTTGGGTGAGAATGGATTGCAGAGAAAAGCAGAACAAACCTTTCTTTGCTAAGAATAACGAAATTAGCAAGGTAATCATTGAGGCAGTCAAAGCGGGGATTTTAAGACCTTTCCAAAATGACTCTCTATTGACACGTATGAGTTATGAGAACTTTATAGAAAATCTTACTATTCCTGGGTCTGACGAAGGCTTGACAGAAGAAGAAAAAGCTATGGGTTTTGGTGATGATAGCGGCGGTTGGGGTGATTCTGGCTGGGGAGATGAAGGCGGCGGTGGCGCAGAAAGTGAAGGCTCTGCTGAACCTGCTGTGGCTTCAAGCAACGAGTATTTCCCTCACCAAATCAATATTTTAGAAATCAGAATTGACTTGATTTTTGATAAGAAACGCTCCAGATGGTATAGAGATATCCAATCTATTACGCTCATCTTGCCTGCGGAGGCGAATAGTGCAAAAGGTGTTGACCAACCTATCGCTTCTTTTTCTTACAAAGAATTAGTTGAAAACGTATTCAAAGACAATGATAATGCGATTTGGTACAATGACGCAAATAACCCGCGAGAGCATCGCAACTTGTCAGAAGCTTTTGACTTGACGCTTTATGCCGCTCACATGATAAAATATTCTAATCCAGATGATGCTTTTATCCAAGATGTTTATGGTGCTGACAAAGCGGCTATTGTCGCATCCATGCAGTTAGAACACCAATTGGTAGATTTTGAAACTGAATTTTGGGAATATTAGTAGTAATCATAGAGTTTTAACAAAAAAGTGTCAAGTTTATGAAAACTTGGCACTTTTTTTATTTTTATAAAATATATGCTGTATTTTTATTAAAGATTTGACATTGTAGCGCATTTGGCTCAGACCCAATTTTACCCCAAGACAACAACAGCATGGTTTTTAAGAAATTAAAATATGTTCGTTCAATCTTATCAATGAAATTACCTCCATACTTTCATTTGGGAGCATCCATATTCTTTTTGTTATTCACATTGCTATTGAGCTATGTGGATTTTGATTTTTTTGCGTCTTCTTCCGACATTTATACTCGCGATGTAGCCCAAAACCTTCGCCAAGAATTTGATATTGCTCATCAATCATTAAAAACATTCAAACAGCAACATATCAGTCAGTCAGTTCCCGCTTTTGATAAGTTGTCTTATACAGGCAAATACCCTATTTTTGTTTATCGCAATGATGAGATTATTTTTTGGACAGATTACAAATACGCGCTTACTCCTGAAAACTTGACTGGGAAATTCGCAGAGTTTGTTACCGAATCAGGAAATGGGATATATGCGGTCATCAAAGAGCATGAAAGAATTGCAGGAGAACGAGTTTCTTTGGTCGTAGTCATACCTATTTTGCAAAAATATAGGATAGATAATCAGTATCTGAAGAAAAATAATCTTAATACAGACATTTTCCCTGACGATAAGGTAAACGTCAGCCTCAATTCTTCTGAAGGCAAATCCATCAAATCTGGTGATGGGAGGTATTTATTTTCTATTCTTTTTCCTGATAATTATAACTATATCGTATTTATCTCACAAAAGGAATTGTTATTGATAACAGCATTTCTTGCTATTTTCTTTGCTGTCTTACAAGTACGCGTTAATTTATTAGACTATATCTCTCAAAATAAGATTTTGGAAGGATTGATT
Organism: Thermoflexibacter sp.; assembly: GCA_025455345.1. Lineage (GTDB taxonomy): Bacteria > Bacteroidota > Bacteroidia > Cytophagales > Thermoflexibacteraceae > Thermoflexibacter. The sequence goes on from JALOMS010000155.1 coordinate 4,124, forward strand.
TGGTTGTTGGTATCTTTATGCAGTATCCGCCTGATTATGTTGTTTTTGAACTTTCCAGCAGAGCTGACCAAATACGATATTTTCAATGCAAAAATTTACGCTTCATCTATCATTGCTCCTTCCTTGGGAGATTTGTTTGTCAATGTGGTCTTATTATTCATTATCTCAGGGTATGTTTATCTGTATCACCATCATTTATTCAATTATAGAATAATTTCTCATTACACACTACCCAAAAAAATAGTAATTGCGGTAGTCTTTACCTTGCTTACTTTTGGAGTTTTACAAATCCAGTATATTATCTTAGAAACGCTTTATTTTAACTCACAAATTCGTTTAGACATTACTTCTGACCTCAAGTATGATGAGCTGAAAATCAGCAGTTTATTGATTTTTGTAATGAGTTCATTGATTTATTTTTTTATTTCTCATGTAAGCTCTCATTTGCTTTTGGCTATCAATTTTTCTAAAAAACAAATTTTCATAACCCTATCTATTGCTGCTTTTTTCTACGCACTGACTGCGATTTCTTTGAGATATTTTCACTTTGTTGTATTGATAATCAATTCTTTGTATTTGGTAAGTATCACATTTCTTAAATTTTTCAGGAACTTACGCTTATCTACCTATTTTACTTATATCTATCTATTTTTGAGTGCCTTAGCATCTGGCTTATTAGGGGCATATTCTAACTATGCCTTTGAGAATAGAATGGACATTGCTAAGAAAGAAAAATTTGCTAACAGGATTCTCACGGGCAACGACAAATTGGGGGAATTCTTATTAAATGCGGCAGTCAAGAAAATACAAGAAGACCAAATTATCTCTACCAGAATGTTGTCTTCGCTTGCGCCCATAGATTTGGTTTTACAAAAAATCAAAAAGCAACACTTAGCAGATAGCTATTTTGATAAATATGACATTAATATTTTGCTTTTCAATAGTAATGGTTCTCCTTATAACTATGACCTACCATACGATACGCTCTTGAGTAAATACAATATTGAGAAATACAAAACAGAAGACGCTAATATATTTTTTATCAATGACTTACCCGCTAATGCAAAGAGGTATTTGGCATTCATTGATATCAATCGCAAGGGCATGGATATTGGGAAAATCATCTTAGACCTCAAATCCAAAAAAGTAGTTCCTAATAGCGTCTATCCAAGATTGTTTTTAGATAAAAAATTTGCGAATTATTACGAAGATGAGAATTTGAGCTATGCCATTTATAAGAATGGCAAACTGTGGGATAGTTTTGGCTCGTTTAGCTATGACAATAGTTTTTTAGGAGAGTTTACAAACCAAGACCTCGAAAGCGAGTTAGTCATTAGAAATCATAGGCATTTTTTGGTCAAAGGTGTTGATAATAAGCAAATTATTATTACATCGCAGGTTTATCCTTTCAAAAATATTATTTCCAACTTTTCTTTTTTATTTTTATTGCTCTTGTTTTTTGAGATTCCTTTGGCTTTGCTGTATGAATGGTATTATCGTCATGCAACATTGCATTTTAGCTTTTCTTCTCGTATCCAATTATACCTGAACGTTGCTTTTTTCCTTCCTTTGTTATTAGTAAGTATATTGGTTATCAGTATTTTAAACTCGGATAACAAAAATGCTATCCAAGAAGATTATATCAAAGTAGCAGAAAATGTTTCTATCAATCTGGCAAAAGAAATAGATGATTATCAAAAAAATATGCTTTTGCGCGAACATTTAATCGCAAAATTAAGTGATTTGGCGCGTCTGACCCAAGCAGAGATTAACTTATACGGCAAAAAAGGAAAACTCATTGGGGCGAGTCAGCCAACAATCTATGAAAATAACCTACTTAGTGATTTGATTAATCCTGCTGCCCTGAGCCAAATCATTGGTGAGCATCAGAGTAGGGTCATGTTGATAGAGTCCATTGGCTCTTTGGAATATAACTCCGTATATGCCAGTGTGAAAAGTCCAGAAGGCGAACTCTTGGGTATCATAGGCTTGCCTTTCTTTGAGTCCCAAAGCAAATCAGAGGGGCAGATTATCAATATTTTATCTACTATTTTAAATGTATTTACTTTTACATTTTTGGGATTATTAGTTTTGTCTTATTTTGCTTCTCATATTTTGACCGAACCTTTGCGTATCATTACCCAAAAGTTAAGAGGTACGACGTTAAATATTCATAACGAGCCTCTTGATTACAAATCGGAAGACGAAATCGGACTGTTAGTCAATGCGTATAACAAAATGCTTGTGCAGTTAGAAGAAAGTAAGGAAGCTCTTTCCAAAAGTGAAAAAGAATCTGCATGGCGGGAAATGGCAAAACAGGTAGCGCATGAGATTAAGAATCCCCTGACCCCCATGAAACTAACCTTACAGCACATCAAAAGGGTCATCGGCGAAGACAATCCTCGATTGAATAAGTCTTTGGAAACCTTGCTTATGCAAATAGATATTCTCAGTGATATTGCTACTTCGTTTTCTTCTTTTGCCAATATGCCTATCCCTAAAAATGAGGAATTTGAGATAGTAGAAGTCCTAAAACAAACCGTCAATCTATACGAAAATGATGGAAGAAATGCCAAAATACTCCTCAATATCCCCGAAGGACAATACTATGTCAATGGAGATAGGCAAATGATGGGAAGGATATTTACAAACCTAATTATCAACGGGATACAAGCCGTACCAAATACACTTACTCCCGAAATTGTCATTTTTTTACGCCTTTCAGGTACGCACAATGTCTTAATAGAAATTACGGATAATGGGATTGGGATTACTGAAAATATTAGACATAAAGTATTTTTACCGAATTTTAGCACTAAATTTACAGGCTCAGGAATTGGGTTGGCTTTGGCAAAAAGAGGCATAGAACACGCTGGAGGCAAAATATGGTTTGAAACAGAGGAAAATGTCGGAACTTCATTTTTCATAGAAATGCCTTTGTTATACTCTCAAATCATGGAAAACGAAGAATTAAAACTTATAGAACAATGATTTTTTTAAAATATCATCCCTTAGAAACATCTATAAAAGATAACCCCAAAGCTTATTTTTTTAGTTTATTAATCGCCACTATCTTAGTACAGAGCATACTCGCTATTACAGGAAATAGTCTAAAAACGCTTGCCGCTCCTATGGGGATTTTGTCTTATGAATTTGCACTAAATATAGAAAATGCACAGTTTATAGTCAATTCGTGGGACAAGCATGCACTTATTGCCGCTTCTTTCAATATAGGTTTTGATTATTTATTCTTATTTTGCTACTCTACCACCATTGCTTTTGCTTGTATATGGCTTGCAAATTTGATAGGTAATGTTACCTTTGCCAAAATTGCTTATGGCTTGGCATGGTTACAGTGGATTGCGGCTTGCTTAGATGGGATAGAAAACGCCGCTTTGTATATTTTTTTGCTATCTCCTACCCAAGCGATTTGCCCGCCAATCGCTTTTTGGTGCGCTACTTTCAAATTCCTATTGGTCATTATGGGGATTTTATATATCCTGATAGCAAGTATTTTTTTACTTATCAAGCGTATTAAATCATAAAAAGATTGTTGGGACTGCCCAAATTACACATAAAAACGTATTTTTGTAAAAAATTGAACCAATAAACCTTTTATCCTAATTATTGAACTATGGCTGAAACAAACAACAAACCTGTAAGTTATTCACGCACTATTATTACCGAGTTGATGCTCCCTACTCACGCCCATATTGACAATAAAATACTCGGTGATGTACTGTTTAACCTAATGAGTAAAGCCGCTTTTGCTTGTGCTACGCGTCATGCTGGAAGTTATTGCGTTACTGTTTCCATAGATGATGTAGAGTTCGTCCAACCCATAGAAGTAGGAGATTTCGTAAGTTTTAAAGCCTCCGTAAATTATGTGGGCAATACGTCTATCATCGTAGGAATCAGGGTAGAGTCAGAGAATATGAAAACGGGAATGACAAAACATACCTGTTCGGGGTATTTTACGATGGTAGCCAAAGATGAGGACGGCAGACCTACACAAGCCCCAGGATTGATATTGGAGAGCGAAGATGACATCAGGCGTTTTTTAGCCGCAATGATTCGCAAAGAAATCAAACTATTAGGCAAAGTCCAAATGAGCGATAAGATAAAGAAAATCAATGTTTTTGAGGATATAAAAAAATTAAGGAAGGAAAGATGTGAAATTGGCTTTGAGTGGTAAAGCAGGTAAAACAGTTTTAATCATCAAAAAATTATCTCTGAGTAAAAAAACCTTACATGATTAATTTACGTAATAAAATATGTATTTTAACGATAAATCCAACTTTTTTTAACTTAAAACTAAATAAACTAATGAAAGTAAAATTGTTTTTTTTGACCTTGCTCACATTTCTTGCATTCGCTGATTTTTCTCATGCACAAGATGGGAAAAAAAACATAATTAAAGTAAATCTCCTTAGCCCAATTGTCCGTACTGGTTCCTTCTTTTATGAAAGAGTCATTACTAACAAAAGTAGCTTACAATTAGGTCTTTTATATACAGGATATTCTACGGAAGGTACCAAACTTAGAGGGTTTGGTATTACCCCAGAGTATAGATTTTATCTCTCACAAAGCAAGCAAGTGCCGCAAGGTTTTTTTGTCGCTCCATTTTTGCGATACGAAAATTTAGAACTTACCAATCTCAATGACCAAGCAACTCTTAGCACTTTTGGTGGAGGATTGGTAATAGGCGGGCAGTGGGTCTTTTCCAACATTGTTTCCTTAGATATTTTTGGTGGTCCCAGATTAAATACAAGAAACTTTAAAGCAACTACTGGCGGCACAACAGTAGATGACTTCACCCTTACTGGATTTGGCTCTTT
>JALOMS010000156.1 GCA_025455345.1 Thermoflexibacter sp.
TGCTAATGTCTTGCCTGTCAGGTATTTGAGCGTATCATTTTTGAATCCTATCAATAGTACATTTTCTGGAGAGCCAGCCCCCAAATAAAGATTTTCCCACAGTTTAGTAGGTGTTTGCATTTCTTCTGCTACTTTTATTCGTATCTTCTTGTCCATGAGCCTTTTCATCCACTCCTTGTTCCCACCTTCTTGTACCCAAGGCGGCATAGCGGCATCCAATCCCGTTGCCCCAGCGATATAGGTGTACATATCCGTAGTAATTTCCAGCCCTGCTTTGCGCGCAGAATCTATTTTTTCTATGACGGTATCTATTTTCCCCCAATTATCTTTGCCTGCGGCTTTCAAATGGTAAATTTCCGCACGAATTCCTGCTTGTTTGGCGATAGTAATTAGCTCATCTACAGCTTCTAAAAAACTATTGCCTTCGCTCCGCAAATGAGAAATATACAAGCCATCATACTCTGCGGCTACCTTACAAAGAGCTATTAGTTCGTCTGTTTTTGCATAAAAAGCGGGCGCATAAATCAAAGACGAGCCTACCCCCAATGCGCCCTCTTCCATTCCTTGCCTGACCAATTCCTGCATTTTTTTAAGCTCTTCCGCATTAGGAGGTCTATTCTCATACCCCAATACATGAATCCTAACCGTAGTCGCTCCTACAAAAGAAGCAACATTACAAGCGATGCCCTTCTTTTCTAAAAAACTCAAATATTCGCCCAGAGTTGTCCATTCTATCTTATATTGTAAATCCCCCATATCCTCTTGGAACTCTTGTTTCATCTTTTCATTCAAAGGACCCATAGACATTCCCTCCCCAAAAATCTCTATTGTAACTCCTTGTCTAATATCACTTTGTGATTTGCCATCGATGATTAGCGACTCTGTTGCCCAACTGAGCATATTGATAAATCCGGGCGCAACAGCAAGCCCTTTGGCATCTATCTCGCTTTTGCCTTTTGCCTTACTCAAATCCCCAATCGCCACAATTGTATCTGCATTGACAGCAATATCCGCTTTTATAGGAGCAGTCCCACTTCCATCATATACTGTTCCATTGCGAATCACTAAATCGTAAGTCTGTGGTGCATTATTACACCCACCCATTACCAATATGGATAATAACAAGATAAAATTTTTCATATTCCCTTTAGTTTGTGTATTATTACAAAAAAAATCAGTGATTATAAAGATAAATGATGCGGATTAAAATAAAGGCTAATTTTCTTATTTTTAGTTCATAATTTTTAATAAATCATGAGTCCTTCTTTGGATATAAGACAACTTTATTTGCCCGTACAACCTACTGTATGCCAAAATGCTACATCTGTAACCTACCAAGAGTTTTTACCAGAAGCAAAGTTGCAGGAATACATCTATTGTTATTGGCAATTAAAAACAAGAGAAAAACTACAAGAGCCTTTTATTTATCGAGTAGTAGCAGACGGATGCATAGATATTTTCTTTGAATTAGACAATCCTCAAGAAAACTTTGTCATGGGTTTTTGCAAAACCTACACAGAGTTTCCCCTTACTAACTCCTTCAATTACATTGGCATACGATTTTTGCCTACTATGTTTCCTCTGATTTTTAATATAAATGCCCTCTTAATTAGCAATCGCTTTGCATATTTAAGGGATATTATCCCTGCTACCGCCAATTTTATTACCTCACACTTCGCTCCTACACAAGATATAGAAAACATTAAAAGTCAATTAGATACCTATTTTGTTCACCTGCTTTCCAAAGTATCCTTAAAGGTAGATAAAAGATTTTATAATGCTATTTATCTTATTCTCAAAAACTTAGGAACAATCAATGTAGAGAAAGATTTAGATACGGGAGTCAGTCCCAGACAAATGCGGAGATTGTTTGAGTATTACATAGGAGATACAGCCAAAACCTTTAGCCAAGTAGTTCGTTTTCAACACATTTTGAATGCAAAACCATCAAAACAAAGTCTTAAACAAAACAAGTTGTTTTTTGATGTAGGCTATTACGACCAAGCACATTTTATCAAAGAGTTCAAAAATTTTTATGGTGTTACTCCTTCCCAAGCATTTGGGCGATAATTTGTCCGTTTTTTACAATTTTTCCTTGCAGATGACTCCTAATTTTGTTTCATCAAATTAAATTTTATAACATTATGAAACTCAATGCAGGAATCATCACAGACAAGCTCAAGGAAAGTAAAGAATTCTATACCAATTATTTAGGATTTGGAGTTACTTTCGAAAATGAGTTCTATTTGCTTTTACATACACCTAATCAGCAAGCAGAACTAAGTTTTTTGCTTCCTAATCATGCCAGTCAGCAACCTTTTTTCCACCCTCCTTTCAAAGGGGAAGGAGTCTATCTGACGATTGAGGTCGAAGATGTAGATAGCATCTATCAATTACTCATAAGCAAGGGAGTAGCCATCAAAATACCTATGCGCCAAGAACCTTGGGGCGACAAACACTTCGCTATCCAAGACCCCAATGGTGTAGGTATAGATATAGTAACTTACTCTCCACCCGAATCTTAAGTCTTTCTTTTTAAAGATGCTATTGCCAAAAGTAGCCAACCAGCTATCATACTTACTCCACCAATCGGCGTAATAGCACCCCAAGTATTTATGCCTGTAAGACAAAGAATATACAAAGAACCAGAAAAAATAATAACCCCAACAAGAAGGCAATAGCCCGCATATTGGAGGAGTTTTACAGGCTGATAATGACCTAACAAACCTATAAACAAAAGAGCTAAAGCATGATAAAAATGATATTTGACGGCTGTTTCAAAAGTTTCCATTCTCTGATTGGCTTCTAAAATAGGCTTGAGGGCATGCGCCCCAAATGCACCAATCATAACTCCAAACATGGCTAAAATCGCACCTATGGTAACGAATCTTTGTAACATAATTTTATAATTTAATTTTTTTATCAATGATTTATGTACAACAAAAATAGGACATTGCCCTTATTTTCTCCTATCTTTGCACCACATATCTACCAATTCATTGACTATTTTTATTTTTTTATCTCTTAAATTTCTATCACTTGAAATCATTTCTACTTGTTTTTGTTTTTATTAGCTCTCTACTTTTCATTTTAGATAAACTAAACGCTCAAAATACTGACTCTAAGGGTGTCAATGAAGACCAGTATCGCTTACTTATTCGCAAGGCAAAGCATAAAATACTACTTGATGGCAAATTGGACGAGGAAGATTGGAAAAATGCAGAGGTTGCCAAGGATTTTTGGCAGTTTTTCCCCTTCGATTCTTCGCGCGCCATAGGTAAAACTGAAGTTAGAACCGTATTTGATGAGAATTTTCTCTACATTGGGGCTATTTGTTTGCAACCGAATAAATACATAGTTACTTCTTTAAGAAGGGATTTTGCGCGCGGAAGTTCCGATGTTTTTGGTATCAATTTAGACCCTTTCAGAGACAAACTCAATGGCTTTAATTTTGCTGTTAGTCCTTATAACGTGCAGCGCGAGGGCTTGATTTTCAATGGACAAGACCTAAACATAGATTGGGATAATAAGTGGTACTCACAAGTAACCAATCTGGAAGATAAATGGATAGTAGAAATTGCACTTCCTTTCAAAACTCTGCGCTACAAACGCACCGAAGGGCAAAATACTTGGTTGATTAATTTTGTGAGGAATGATTTGGTGAAAAATGAAGCGGGGTCTTGGTCGCCTATTCCGCGCATTTTCCCTGGGGCGGCTTTGGCTTTCTCTGGCACGTTGGTTTGGGAAGAACCACCCCCACAACCAAGTGCGAATATTTCTGTGATTCCCTACGTATTGGCAAGTGGAAATCGAGACTTTCAGAATAATAAACCCACTGACTCAGAGTTTAATACAGGCTTTGATGCCAAAGTTGCAGTTACGCCTTCTCTTAATCTGGACTTGACTGTAAACCCCGATTTTGCCCAAGTGGAAGTAGATAGACAAGTAACCAATTTAAGCCGTTTTGAGTTGTTTTTCCCCGAACGCCGTCAGTTCTTCTTGGAAAATAGCGACCTCTTTGGCAGTTTTGGACTGAACAATAGCAATCCTTTCTTCTCTCGTAGGATAGGGCTAATCAACAATCCAAGAACAGGGTTTAATGAAAAAATACCTATCCTTGCGGGTGCGCGCCTGAGTGGGAGGCTCAACAAAGATTGGCGAATTGGCTTGCTAAGTATCCAGACGGGGCGCAAGGAATCTGCAAGCCAAACAAGTACCAATTATAGCATGGTTGCTATCCAAAGGCGAGTTTTTAGCCGTTCTAATCTTGCTTTTGTATTTGTAAACAAAGAACCTTTTAATAAAGTGGGTGATACACTTAGGCAAAATTTTAATAGAGTGGTAGGTCTGGAATACAATCTTGCTTCTGCCAACAATCGCTGGCAGGGCAAAGCGTTCTATCATAGGTCGTTATCGCCTGAAAACTTGGCTCGCCAGTACATTGCCGCAGGGCGAATCGTATATAACGAGCCTACTTTTGGATTTTCTAATCGCTGGGAAAATATTGGTGAAAATTACAATGCAGAAGTAGGTTTTGTTCCTCGCAAAGGCACACTACGCAACGCAGGTGATATGACTTTTATCTACTATCCAAAAGGGAAGATTGCCAAAACAGTCAATAATTTTTACTTGAATCCTGATTATGATGTGATTTATGGCGTACCACAGGGGAGAATTTTGGACTGGGACGCAGGGCTTTTTGGTGGGATACAGTTCCAGAACTCTGCCAATCTTACTTTTGCCTTCTTCAGACACGACTATACCTATTTATTTTCGTCTTTTGACCCCAGCAATACGGGAGGGCAAGAGCTACCCGCTAATACGGATTATCTTTACAGAAGCCACCGCCTAAGTTTTAGCTCTAATCTACGAAAATCTTTGTTCTTTAACTTTGCTACACGTATAGGAAAATACTTCAATGGAAGAATATTCGCTTTCCAATCTGCCATTAACTATCGCTTACAGCCGTATGGAATTTTTGCCTTAGATTTTAATTACAATCGCATTCGATTACCACAGCCATATAGTAGTTCGGATTTGTTGCTTATCGGACCCCGAATGGAGTTATCTTTTTCCAATAGCTTATTTTTTACAGCAATCATGCAATACAATAATCAAATCAATAATGTCAATCTAAATATGCGATTGCAATGGAGATTCAAGCCTGTTTCTGACTTATTTATTGTTTATACAGATAATTATTATGCTACGGAAAGTAGAGAAAACGGAAATATTATTCGTGCCTTCCAGCCCAAAAATAGGGCTTTGGTTTTTAAGCTTACCTATTGGTTGAATATATAATAAACTGATTATCAAGACATTAACAAGGAGCATATAAAATAACTTAACGTCTTCCCAAAATTATGAATTTATATATCAAAAGGGAATATTACTTCCCTTTTGATAAAAATTCTAAAATACATACCTCAGCGTAGTTCCCCACGTCCTTGGGTCGCCAAGTACCGCGCCGTAGTGTCCAGCATTGCCCGCCGCAGGCAGGAGTTGCTCAAAGTAGTTCTGATTGAACAGATTGCGTCCCCACAGGAAAACGGAAATACCATTGGAAGCGCGAAAACCAATCCGCCCATTGGCAAGTGCGTAGCCATCTATATTTAAAAACTTGGAAGGGGAGGGGCTGGAAGAAAACGAAGAACGATAGAAGCCATCTATTGCTACAAAGTATTTTCCCTTCAATCCCAACAAGTTACCTCTTGTAGAAGCCTCTCCACTGATAGAGCCTGCCCACTTAGAAATCCCAGGTAGGCTACCCCCTGAAATATCTTTGAAAGCAGTAGGCGCACCTGTTTCTTCCAAAGGTACGGGCGCATTAGTAAAAGATATGTATTTGCCATCAGTATAAGCAAGCGAAGCATTGAAAGAGAGGCTGTTATTTATCCTCAAACTGCCGTCTGCCTCTATGCCAAATACCCGTACTCGCTCGGCATTGGCAAGGTAGCCTCTGTTCACCCCTACCTCTGCGGTCTGCACTTGGGTCTGAAAATCTTTGATTTCTGTATTGTAAACGGTGAGATTAAAAGTTGCTTGTGGACTTGGCTCCGTCTTGATACCAAACTCTACGTGGGTTACATACTCTGGTTTTATCCTTGCCAAGTCGACCAAAACTTCTCCACTTGCCGTAGGAAGTCCACCCAAATTGACCCCGACAGGCTTGTAACTATTGGAATAAGTGGCAAAAGCATTGAATTTTTTGAAAGGTTTATAAGCAAGCGTAAGTTGCCCTGAAAAGTTTTGTTCTTCTGCATTGACATTGAACGCCTGATTGGTGTAAACGGCATTTTTTAAGGCAACAAGTGCAGGTACAGTGGTTTGTAAACCTCCGTAGGTTTGTCTGCTAAAATCCACGTCTTTCTTGTCGTAGTTAAAACGAAGCCCAGCCAATACATGGAATTTGTCTGTAAGAGCATAGTCAAGCTGTCCAAAAGCCGCCGCTCCCAAAGAGTTAAGCGTGGAAGTGGTTTGGATTCCAAAACCTTCAAATAGCCCAGGGGTACGCCACAAGGCAGAAGTAGAACTTTGCGAAAATCTCCACTGCGCCGCACCAGACTCTTCTATATGCACAGGATTGGTTACTAAGTTTTGTCCAATGAAAAATACACCCAAAACGCCACTTAATTTAGGAGAAAAACTGCCTGCGTATCTGACTTCTTGCGACCAATTTTTATGCACAGAGGTTGCTTGCGACTTAGAAAGCACAGGAAGCCCTGTAAAATCTCTGTCGTTCAAAGGGTCCCAGTCCCAAAAACGCCACGCAGAGGTAGAAGTGAGTGTACCGCCTCCTATTTTTGCGTCTATGTTCAGTGAAACGCCTCCGAGGTCATTACCAGAACGCCAAGGGGAATCCGTATCTATCAGTCTATCAAAGGGATTGGTGCTTGGCAATTTATAACCTAAGTCTGCAATGATGTTGTTAAATTGGCGGTAAGCAGGGCGTTGGGTCGTTACTACTCCTGCTACTACTTGGGCATAGCCTGTGGGTCTTTGTCTGGAATAATCTCCAATCAAGGTGATATTTATTTTGTCAGTAGGTGTAAATAACAATTGCCCTCTAAAACCCAAGTTATTCAAAGAATTTTCGGGTCTTTCAGTCCGTACATTGTAAAGAACTCCATCTCTTTGCGTGCCAGAAAAAGAAAAACGACCTGCTATTTTTTTAGTCAAAGCACCTGTAATAGAGGCTTTTGACTGCATAAAACCATAGTTGCCATAGCTCACTTCAAAAGAACCACCTGTCTCGAAACTTGGCGCACGTGTCGTAATATTGAATGCTCCTGCGGTGGTGTTTTTCCCAAAAAGTGTGCCTTGCGGTCCCCTCAATACCTCTACCTGCTCTATGTCTATGAAATCCAACGTAGTAGCGGCAGGGCGCGCATAATAAACTCCGTCCACATAAAAGCCCACCCCAGGGTCTATGCCGTCATTGGTAAGTCCAAAAGTAGAGCCTAAGCCTCTGATATTCAAGGTAGTATTTCTTGGATTGGAAGAATAAAGCTGTACCGTAGGGACTAACTCCTTCAAACGATTTACGTTGAAAGCACCAGCGTCTTCTACTGTAAAGCCGCGAATCACAGTCATAGGAATAGGCGTTTCTTGCACCGATTCTTGCCTCCTTCTTGCGGTAACGATTATTTCTGCAAGCTGATTCAGGTCTTCGTCAAGTTTGATTTCTACCTTATTTTCATTGATGACCAATTCTTTTTTCAAGTAACCCAAATAGGAAACAATGACTGTAAAAGGCAGTTTTTGCCCTGTAATCAAGTAAAATTCGCCATTAGCGTCCGTAGTGGCACCATTGGTTGTGCCTTTGATAGCCACTGTTGCGCCTACCAATTTTTCATTGGAGCGCGAGTCTATGACCGTTCCAGAAACGGTAGCATTAATGACAGGTTTGTCTTGTGCTTGTAAGAAAAAGGGAAATACAAGTATCGATATATAAAAAGTAGTTTTTAAAATTAGTTTCATGTTTGTTAATGATGAATTATGGGTTATAAATTATAGATTTTTAAATAACTGATTATCAATTACTTAATTAATAATAAAAAATCATTTAAAAAAATAGTGTAAGATTTATGTAAGACTGCACAAGCAATCCAAAATGTGTAAGCATACCACACGCCTCTAAGCGTTTATGCAAAGCAAATCCAAATGATTAAAATAAGGAAACCCTTGAAAGAGAAGGTATTAGCAACAACAACAGCAACAACACATTAGGTAAAGAGTGTTAGAGGAATAAGCAGAACAGACAACATTAGTCATGTTGTAATTATTTGGAAATGAAGTTTTTGTGTTCATAATGATTTTATAAAATTTATATTTCCCAAAAATGATTTTAGGTCAGGAATTGGCACCTTTCTACGTCAGAAGGTTGTCAGAAGGTCATAGAGCCTGTTCTCTCGCTTCGTTCTTTATAAAACAGATGTATATAATGTTCTCATACTCAATAAAATAATCACAATTCCTACCAAAATCATAAAAAACTTGCGATTGATTTTTGTACACAAATAAGCGGCAAAAGGAGCGGCAATCACTCCGCCAATCAGCAAGCCAATAATTGCCTGCCAATTATAATCTTTCAAGAAAAAGAAAAACGTTCCTGCGCCTGCAAAGGCAATAAAAAACTCTGCCAAATTTACTGTCCCAACGGTGTAGCGCGTATCTCTGCCGTTTTTGAGCAAGGTAGAAACCACTACGGGACCCCAGCCACCACCGCCAATAGCGTCTAAGAAGCCACCCAAAAATGCCAAAGGGTATAAGTTCTTGGTTTTGGTCTTTTTCCTATCTCTACTGATTGCTTTCTTAATCACTATTCCACCCATAATAAGCAGATAAACAGCTACATACGGCTTCACAATTTTCCCATCAAAGTTACTCAAAAGATAGGCACCTATAATGACCCCTATGCACCCAGGAATAAT
>JALOMS010000766.1 GCA_025455345.1 Thermoflexibacter sp.
CAAAGTGTGGAGGAGGCTCCGAAAAATTGGTTTAACTTAGACCCTAAAAAAGATAAAGTACAGGGAATCAGCACAGAAAAAGCATACGAGGAGTTGCTTAAAGGCAAGCCTTCTCAAACTGTAGTAGTGGCTATTATAGACTCTGGAGTAGATATAGAACATGAGGACTTGAAAGCGAATATTTGGAAAAACCCCAAAGAAATACCTAACAATGGTATAGATGATGATAATAATGGTTATGTAGATGATGTATATGGTTGGAATTTTATTGGAGGCAAAGATGGTAAAAATGTCAATCACGATACGTATGAGTTCACTCGTCTGTATAAAAAATATAAAGACAAATTTGAAGGGAAAAGTGAGTCACAGATTGCTCCTGCTGACAAACAAGAATATGATATTTTCCAGAAAGCAAAAAAAGCACATGATGCCAAGGTGGAGGAATATAAATCCCAACAAGACCCTCTCAATGCCTTTTATATGAATTATAAATATGCAAAGGCTCTCTTAGAAGCCTATTGGAATACGGAAGAATTGACTATGGAGATGGTCGAGAAAACGCCAACCAAAGACGAAAGAGTGGAATTAGCCAAAAAAATCATGGAACAAATGAATAGCATTTTTGGGGGGATAGAAGAAAAGAAAATCAAAGATTACAAAGACCAAATAGATGAAACTTTGGAATACGAACTCAATCTTGATTTTGACCCAAGAAATATTGTGGGCGATAATTATAATGACAAAAGGGAAAAAAGTTATGGTAATAATGATGTGAAAGGTCCCGACTCTAAGCATGGTACGCACGTGGCTGGTATTGTTGCCGCAAATCGAGGCAATGGCTTGGGCATGGACGGAGTAGCTAATAATGTGAAAATCATGTCTATAAGAGCAATTCCTAATGGAGACGAAAGAGATAAAGATGTAGCAAATGCTATTCGCTACGCAGTAGATAATGGCGCAAAAATTATTAATATGAGCTTTGGCAAGAGTTTTTCTCCTGATGCATTTTCCCAGAAAAGAAGATGTAAATGACAGAAAATTAGCTACTAATTGGATAGAAGTAGGTGCTTTGTCTTGGAAAGATGGAGAAAATACGGTAGGTACATTCTCAAACTATGGAAAGAAATCAGTAGATGTTTTTGCACCTGGGGTAGATATTTATTCTACTACTCCTGAGCAAAAATACGAGAGTTTGGACGGAACAAGTATGGCAGCTCCAGTAACTACGGGGGTAGCGGCTATGCTTATGTCTTATTTCCCTCATCTGACGGCGACTCAAGTCAGAGATATTATTTTGAAATCTACCATCAAATTGCCCAATCAAAAAGTAAAAAAACCGGGCGCAGAAGATGGTGATGCCTTAGTGCCGTTTAGCGATTTGTCTGTAACGGGAGGTGTTGTGAATGTGTATGAAGCTATTAAATTGGCGCAATCTATAAAACCCAAGTTGCCCAAAAGATAAGATAGATGAAAAGGTGAGCATCAATATCATCATTGATGCCCACCTTTCTAATTGAGTTTAATGCTACAAATATTTGATTATCAATTTTTTTTAATATCTTTTATTTTATCATCACCTTCCATACTCGCCCATCGGACTGTCCTACGCAAGTAAAGTTTTTTCCTCCATTGATGCTTTTATACAAACCACCGTCAATACAGCCTACGAATATGATTTCAGGGGAAAATGAGTACAAACAAATAGACTTTATACTCTTATTTTTCAATTCATTATCTAACAGTTGCCATGTTTTACCTCCATTTTGGGTAATATAAAGCCCCGATTGATGCCCACCGCAATACAGGATTTCAGGGTGATTGGGATGCTGGACTATTTCATAAATAGTGTTTGTTTCTAATCCAAGATTAAGAAATTGCCAAGTCTTACCAGCATCTTGGCTTTGTCCAATGCCTTTGTCTTCTGTACCACAAAATAGAATATCATCATTTTGATAATGAGCGATAAGCGTATGTATTTCTTGACCCTCCAATGCCCAAGTTCGCCATTTCTTTCCTTTGTTGGTGCTGATGACAATCCCATTAGCAGTACCCATTAATAGTCTTTGTGGGTGATGGTGCGAGAAGAGTAAAGTAGTTGTAAAGGTTTGATTAGTAGGTTTTAAGCCCTTATTTCTTTGCACCCAAGTTTCCCCCCAATCATCACTTTTCCATAATCCCCAAGCAGTTAGGGCATAAATTTCTTGCGGATTATTTTTATCAATATATACTTTCAGAACATCTTGTAATTGCCAGTCTGTGAGTATTTTCCACGATTTGCCTTCATCTATGCTTCTCATTACCCCATTGAGGCATCCTAACCAAATGCTCTTTGGATTTGGTGCATCATCTATCACTACGTCCCAAACTATATTATTTTTCCAACCCAAATGTTGCCATGTACTATCTGATATTTCGCCTTGATACAAACCCTTAATATCATTATCTCTACCGATTAGATTGCCAGCTTTGCGCTGATTAACAAGCAAATACAATTTTTGTGCATAAGTAAATCCACAGAAGAAATAGATATAAAATAAAAATAATATTCTTAACCACATAATTTTCAAAGATTACAAGTCATGTAACACAGAACTAATGCCACCATCTAATTGCAAATTTGCCCCGTTGATAAATTTTGCCTGTTCGGAAGCTAAAAATAGCGCAAGACGCGCAACTTCTTCTGGATAACCGATTCTTTGTACGGGGTGTAACTTTTTCAGTGCGTTCAAAGCATCTTCGTCATGGTTAAAACCAGCTCTCAACATATCTGTCTCGATGGCGGCGGGGCTAATGCAATTGACGCGAATCCGCCCTTGCAAATCTACTGCCATCGCCTTTGTAAGCCCTACAAGCGCGCTCTTACTGGTGGCATAGCTTACAAAACGAGGTTTGGTAAGTTGTTGGTGAATACTGGCAATATTGATAATAGACCCACCTTCTTTTTCTATCATGGGGAGAAAAAGCTGACTTAGAAGCATAGGAGCTGTCAGATTTACATTCATGGTTTCGTACCAATCTGCCAAAGCGTTGGTTTCAGTAGGTGATAATAACTGCACAGCCGCATTATTAATAAGAAGGTCTAATTTATTGG
>JALOMS010000157.1 GCA_025455345.1 Thermoflexibacter sp.
ATAGAAAAACATTTTGAGAAAGATAAAATTATCAAATCGCTCTATCGTCCGTTCATTTCCAAGTATTTGTACTTTGATAAAAACTTTAATCAAAGAACCTACCAATGGAGAAAAATGCGTTCTGACGAAAATATTTACATTGGGTACATTTCAGGAATTTCCAAACATTTTTCCGTTTTATGTTCCTCTATCCTCATGGATTTGAACGCTTTAAGCCCTGCGGCAGGTGGAGCGCAGTGCATTCCTATTTACCGCTACGAAAACGGTGAAAGGAAAGAAAATATCACAGATTGGGCGTTGGAAAAGTTTAGAAGTAATTATGAATTAGGAATTATGAATGAGAAATTAAAAGGCAAAATAATTCATAATTCAAAATTTATAATTCAAAAAATAGATATTTTCCACTACGTTTATGCCGTTTTGCACTATCCCGCTTACCGTCAAAAGTATGAGCAAAATTTGAAACAAGATTTGCCACGTATCCCGCTTTACAAAGATTTTTGGAAGTGGGCAAGTTGGGGTAAGGTATTGATGGACTTACATTTGGGGTATGAACAGATTACGCCCCACCCCTTACTCCCCTCCCCAGTGGGGAGGGGGCAGGGGGCGGGGCAACCCAAACCTAAGTTAAAGGCAAACAAGGAGTTAGGGGAGATTTATATTGATGAGGCTACTACTTTGCAAGGAGTACCTGCGGAGGCTTGGGAGTACAAAATAGGCAATCGGTCTGCTTTGGAGTGGGTTCTCGACCAATACCAAGAAACTAAAACCTCTGACCCAGTAATTTCAGCGCAGTTTGATACGTACCAATTTGCAAACTATAAAACGCAAGTCATTGATTTACTGCAAAAAGTATGTACAGTAAGCATAGAAACCATGAAAATAATCAGAGAAATGGAAAAGGAAGGGTAAATTACGCTTACAACGTATTGATTATCAATATTAATTATAAAAAAATTGTATCTTTATGAAATATAAAATTGCTTATTTCTTATGTTGTTTTTTTATTTTTTCTCTTGCTTATGCCCAAAAAAATAAGCAAGTAGCTTCATCAAAGCCCTATTTTCCTCCAACACACACTTGGGAGGAGAAATTACCCACAGACTTAGGGTTGAACGCAGAGAAAGTTAAAGAGGCAGTTGCCTTTGCCATTGCCAATGAAAGTAAAAATCCACGCAACATGGAGATAAATCACTATCAAACCTTTGGTAAAGAGCCTTTTGGCTTTGGGATTGGAGCTTTTGCAGAAAGAGGCGCACCCACAGGATTGATTATTTACAAGGGGTACATTGTAGCAAAGTGGGGCGACCTTTGGCGCAACGATATGACACACAGTGTAACCAAAAGTTTACTCTCAACTACCATAGGGTTGGCGGTGGATAAAGGACTGATTCGCAGTGTAAATGATACAGTTGCTCACTATATTCCACCCATAGAGCCTTACGGAGAGCCACTTTTACACCCCGCAGACCAAATTGGTCAATCGCAGTTTATTCATTTGTTTAATACGCCTCATAATCAGGGCATTACTTGGGAACATTTATTACGACAGACCAGTGATTGGGAAGGTACACTTTGGGGAAAGCCAGATTGGGCAGACCGTCCCAGCAGTAATCCAGAGGAATGGTACAACCGCAAGCGCAATCCAGCAGGTACAGTCTATGAATACAATGACGTAAGAGTCAATGTATTGGCACTTGCTACGACAAGTGTGTGGAGAAAACCCCTGCCACAGGTGCTGAAAACTTACATTATGGACGAGATAGGAGCTTCTTCTGCTTGGCGATGGACGGGCTATCGCAATGCTTGGATAGTATTGGACGGGCAGGCGGTGCAGTCCGTCAGTGGTGGCGGGCATTGGGGCGGAGGCGTGTTTATCAATGCCTATGATATGGCGCGTTTTGGTTTGCTCACCATGCACAAAGGCAATTGGAATGGCAAGCAATTGATTTCGGAAAATTGGATAAAACAAGCTACTACGCCTACTACTGCACAAACTGGCTACGGTTACATGAATTATTTTCTCAATGCAGATGAAAAGAATAAGCACCTGCCCAGCGCACCTGCTACTGCATTTTCGCACATAGGAAATGGCACCAATGCCATTTATGTCGATTCGGCAAATGAGTTGGTAGTGGTAGCAAGGTGGATAGAAGGAAATGCCTTAGATGGTCTGATTAAGCGAGTTTTAGAGGCAAAAAGTAAGTAATTATGAATGATTGGTTATGAATTATGAATAAATATAAAATATTGATATTCATAATTTTACATATCATAGAGTTTCCAGTTTTGTTGATTTACTTAAGTAATTTAACAAAATTATCGGACACTTTGCGAGATGTCACACCATTCGTGTCTGATAATTGATTTCTTAACTTGGTTTTCTACAAAGCTCATGTCCCTAATGGGAGTGTAACAGCGTTTATTTTTGTTGATATACTTATGTATTCTAAAAACTTAATAAACAATGATGTAAATTCTTAAATTTCTTTTGTAAAATTGCTTTGTGATTACCAATTTTAGGATTTAATTTTTTGACAAAAAACAAAATAAATTTAATAGACTTTAAATCAAACTATTAACAAGTAAATACTTAAAAAGTTATATTATAAATAGTAACATCAAGATAGTCAAGAAATTTCTCAAACTAAAAATTATTGAAACCAACGTATATCATCTGAAATCCCTCATAGAATATGACAAAAGCAGAAAAATTGGCATTATTAGACAAAAAAAATGCAGAGGCATTAACTGGCGGCGGACTCCAACGCATAGATGCACAGCATAAAAAAGGAAAGCTAACAGCCAGAGAAAGAATAGACTTACTTTTAGACCCTCAGTCTTTTGAGGAGATAGGTAAGTTTGTGATGCACAGATGCAAGGATTTTGGATTAGACAAAGAATACTATTTAGGAGATGGGGTCGTTACTGGCTACGGTACCGTCAATGGACGCTTAGTCTATGTATTTTCTCAAGATTTTACTGTTTTTGGAGGCTCTTTATCTGAAACTCACGCAGAAAAAATCTGCAAAATCATGGATTTGGCTATGAAAAATGGTGCGCCTGTCATTGGGCTGAATGACTCAGGAGGCGCACGTATCCAAGAGGGTGTGATGTCTTTGGGCGGTTATGCAGATATTTTTTATCGCAATACAAGAGCTTCGGGGGTCATTCCGCAGATTTCTGCGGTCATGGGTCCTTGTGCTGGAGGTGCGGTATATTCTCCTGCGATTACAGACTTTATTTTCATGGTCGAGAACACTTCTTATATGTTTGTTACGGGACCTAATGTCGTAAAAACTGTTACACATGAAGAAGTTACATCAGAAGAATTAGGGGGTGCAAGCACTCACAGCACCAAAAGTGGGGTAACTCATTTCTCCTGTGCCAATGAGGTAGCTTGTATCAATGACATCAAAAAATTATTGAGTTTTATTCCTCAAAACTGTGAAGATGAGCCGCAGATGCTCCCGTATGAGTCAGATGGCAGTGAGCTTAGACCAAAACTCAACGAAATCGTACCAGAAAATCCCAACCAACCTTATGACATGAAAGAAGTCATTGATGGTATCATAGATGGAGGCGATGAAGGCTTTTTCGAGGTACATAAGAACTATGCAGAAAATATTATTGTTGGATTTGCTCGCATAGCAGGAAGGAGCATAGGTATTGTAGGTAATCAGCCCTCTGTCTTGGCAGGTGTATTAGATATTAACTCAAGTGTAAAAGCGGCACGTTTTGTACGTTTTTGTGACTCTTTCAATATTCCACTTTTGGTTTTAGTAGATGTTCCGGGCTTTCTTCCTGGCACTGACCAAGAATGGAACGGAATCATCACAAATGGAGCAAAACTTCTCTATGCTTTTAGCGAGGCAACAGTGCCAAGAGTAACCGTTATTACGCGCAAGGCTTATGGAGGAGCTTATGATGTAATGAATTCTAAACACATTGGGGCAGATATGAATTTTGCTTGGTATGCGGCAGAAATAGCCGTTATGGGCGCAAAAGGAGCGGCAGAAATCATCTTTAAAAAGGAAATTAGTGAAGCAGAAGACGCTGAAGCCAAGCTACAAGAGAAAGTAGATGAATATACACACAAATTTGCTACGCCTTATCGTGCCGCACATCGTGGCTTTATAGATGAAGTTATCAAGCCTGAAGAAACACGGAAAAAACTCATTTCTGCATTCAAAATGCTTGAAAACAAGGTAGATACCTTGCCAAGGAAAAAACATGGAAATATTCCTTTGTAGATTTGTACCAGAAAGATTATACCTGATGATAACTTTTTGATGTACCTATCTAAGGAAGTAAAAAAAGAGAAAGCTACCTCATAAAATAGCTTTCTCTTTTTAGGATTTTTACATAAGTTTATTTACTTTTAACAATAAACCTGAATCCTGAACCATTCACTTATGTTACGACTTACTTTCTTTAGATTTACTTTTGTTTTTATTATTGTATTTGCTTGTAGGTTTACTCTTTCTGCTCAAGAAGACTATAAATTACATCTTTTGAACGGAGAATGGAGTGTAAAACCCAATATGGCTGATTTTATTAAAAAGAAATCTATCACCGACAGGCAATTAAAAAACAAAGATGCCAAGCAAAAATCGCCTATTATTATTCAGTTTCATCAACTTCCCAATGAAACTCAAAGAAAAAAAATAAAAGAAAATGGCATTGAGTTATTGGACTATCTCCCTCAATATGCCTATACAGCACTTATTCCCACGCAACTTACTGAAAAACAAGCACAAGACTTACGAATAAGAGCATTTGTCGACTTACCCATCACCGCAAAAGTTTCGGCTGACCTGAGCGAAAAAATCATACCTGCTTATGCTAAATTAGAAGAAAACCTCATAGGCATAGACATTACTTTGGTGGCTAATGAGGGAATGATAGAAGTAGAAAATGAAATCAAAAAAGTCAAAGGCACTATCCAAGAAAAAAGTAGTTTTTTTAGAATAATTACAGCCTATATTCCTAAAAATCATATCTATACACTTGCCCAATCCAAATGGATACAGTACATCAGTAGATTAGAAAGCCCTTTGGAAATTCAGAATAATAGAGTAAGTCGTAATCGCCATACAGCCAATATTTTAGCAAATTCTCCGCGCAATCTGCAAGGGAGTGGGGTAATCATTGGTGTTTGGGACGGCATACTGAGACCTCATGTAGATTTTGAAAATAGGGTTATCAACAAGGAAGATTATAACGACCTCACAGACCCAAACGAAACAGACCACGGCAATCACGTCGCTGGTACACTTGCTGGAGCTGGCAATATTAACCCTGCGAATCAAGGCATTGCACCCAAAGCGACCTTATTCTCTTATAGTTTTGGGGATAATAATACGGGAAGGGTTAATGCTACTATTTCTGTCGAAACAGAAGTGCTAAGTGCTGTTAATGAAGCCAATCCCTCCGCAGGCGTAGTCATTACCCAAAACTCATTTGGACCCTCTATCAGTGGTTGCGCTGGTCTAACCAATTATCCCGCCAGAGCAAGACGCAGAGATATATTAGCAAGAACTTACCCTTTTTTGACACAATGTGTATCCGCAGGCAACTCCCAATCAGTTTGTTCCAATGGATTTACTACCATTACAGATGTTACCAAAAATGCGATTGTTGTTGGCAATACAGATGCTTTAGACAATATTGCGGCTACGAGTAGTTTTGGACCAACCAGAGATGGAAGAATCAAACCAGATATAGCCGCTATCGGCGAAAGTGTTACCTCTTTAAGTTTTGATAATCAATATTCTGTAAAAAGTGGCACCTCGATGGCAACACCAAGTGTATCAGGTATCGCCGCTTTGCTGTATGAAAGATTTAGACAAATCAATAACAATACAAATCCTACTTCTGACCTCATCAAAGCCCTTATTTGTAATAATGCTGATGATATAGCCAATCCTTTACCTGATTATAAAACAGGTTTTGGAAGGTTAAATGGTATGAATGTAATAAAGGCTTTGGAAGAAAATCGCTTTGAAAAAGGGAGTTTAAATCAAGGACAAGTACATCAAAAAAGTATTGTCGTCCTTCCCAATACGGCAGAACTCAAAGTCATGCTTACGTGGATAGACCCTGAAGCAGTTGCAGGAACTTCCTTAGCATTGGTCAATAATCTTGACCTTCAAGTCATTGCTCCTGATGGCACTATCTTCAATCCTTGGGTGCTTGACCCCAACGTCCCTAATGCCTTAGCAACAAGAAAAATAGATAATATCAATAATATTGAACAAGTTACGATTGCTAATCCTATCGCAGGAACATATACCTTGTTTATCAATGGAACATCTATCCCACAACCATCACAGGATTATGCACTTACATGGAGTATTAATCCTTTTTATAGAGAAATTACTTATCCACAAGCGGGAGATATTCTTCGTCCTAATATTACCCAAACTGTCTATTGGCAACAGGCTGGTGCAAGTGGCGTACAAACAGTAGAATATTCTTTAGATGGAGGAATTAATTGGGTTATTATCGGAACAGTCAATACGCCCGCCACTGCTATCAATTGGCTTACACCCAATATTAACCCAAATAACCAAGTACGGGTGCGTGTAAGTGGTGGATTTGCGCCTAATATTGTTACAGAAACACCTAATTTTAACATAGTTAGAACTCCCGCCAATTTTAATATCACAGGTTGTGGAACAGTGCAATTGTCTTGGGGGGCAGTAGCTGGAGCTACCGCTTATGATGTTTTTGAAATAGACATGATTAATGGGAATCTCATTCCTTTGCCAAACTCTCCTGTAACTACTACCTCTATCACAGATACAAGGAACTTGGAAATAGGAAAAACCTACTGGTACACCGTAAGGACAAGGGCTGGCTCAATCACAGGAGAACGAGCAGTTGCGCTTAATTATACTTTTACAGAAAATCTACCTCAAATCGTTACCAATGAGAACGACAGTGGGCAAGGTTCGCTCCGTGAAGCAATCGCACGAGCCTGCCCCGCTTCAACGATTACCTTTGCTTCCAATGTCAGAGAAATTTTATTAAATTCTTCACTAATCATTGAGAAAGATTTAACAATAAACGGAGGCTCAGGAGGAAGGACTGTGCTTATCAAAAGAAACTCTCCCACACCTTTTAGGCTATTTAGAATTGCAAAAGGAACACAGAATATTGCAATAAATAATATTACTGTGAATATGAATAACTTAACCTTACAAAATGGTGGAGCTTCTGATTTTGGTGGGGCAATTTTGAATACAGGCACACTTTCTCTTCGCAACTGTTTTATCTTAGAAAATAGTTCTGGAGGTACAGGAGGAGCGATTATGAATGGTTTTGAATTTAGAGCAGGCACAGTAAGCCTAACGAACTGTGTATTAGCCTCTAATGTATCTAATCCAGAGAATGGGGCGACTCTACAAAATGGCTTTTTCTCTCCTGCTACGATGACCTTGATTAACTGTACAATTACAGACAACCAAGGAGCAAGCGACCGCATAGGTATTCGCAATTTAGGAAGCACTTTGACCTTACAAAATACTATTATAAATCACGAAGGAAGTATCAGTAACAATGGTGGTACAGTTACTTCCCAAGGGGGGAATATTACTTTGGGCAGTAGTGCGTTTTTGAATCAAGCTACCGACCTCCCTAATACAGACCCACGACTCTTAGTTTTAACCCCTGCCTATTGTAGCCCTGCTATCAATTCGGGGATTGGTACTATTTCTGCCACAGACGCTTTAGGCAATTCCAGAATAGGAATAGGTGATAGAGGGGCAATCGAGTTCACAGGGCAAAGTCCTGCAATTCAGAACTTTATTGTTCAAAATGGCAACGACTCAGGCGCAGGCTCTCTCAGAGAAGCGATTACTTGCGCTCCAGAAGGAGCTTCTATTTCTTTTGCCAATGGCGTAAATCTCATTACTTTGAAATCTTCAGAACTACTCATTCGCAAAAACATTAACATTATTGGAACAAATAATACACATATCCAAAGAGATTCAGAAAAACCTTTTAGAATATTTAATATAGAAAATGGAAGTTCTCTCCCTGTGAAAATCACCCATCTGACTATCGCGAACGGATTATTGCCATCTTCTGCAAACTCGACGAGCAGTGCAAGTGGCGGGGGGCTTCGACTTTCTAAAGGAAACTTACTTTTAGAAAATGTGCGTATCCAAAAAAATACAGCCCCTTTGGGTGGAGGAATTGCTATCAGTGCCAATACAAGATTAGACATAAGTAATTCACTGATTTTGAATAATATATCTAATTCTAACAATAATAATACCACTCGTTTTAGACAAATAGGAGGAGGAATGTGGATAGAAGCCAATGGGACGGCATACGTAACTAATTCAGTCATAGGAAATAATATTGCCTCTAATGCTGGTGCGGGCATCAGTAATGCGGGAACGTTGAATTTACTCCATGCTACTATTTCAGGGAACAAAGGCAATGCGCTACCTTCTGATAATGAAAGTAATAACAATGCTTCCGCTTTAGATTTGTTAGAAAATTCCAATACAACCATACAAAATACTATTTTGTTTAATCCTAATTTGTTAGGGGGAAATCTATCAGTTACTACTCCTATACTCTTCACAAGTAGAGGCGGAAACCTCAGTAGCGACCATTCAACGACAGAAAGATTAAAAGAAGTAGGCGACCAAAATCACGTCAGACCATTTTTTGTAGATGCAGAAAATAACAATTTTGATTTGCTTTGTTATGATGCCGTAACGCCTAACCCTGCCGTAGGCAAAGGCGTAAAAACCAATGCTCCAGAAACGGATATTTTAGGTAGAAAACGGCAAAAAATAGACATTGGTGCTTATAGTTTACAATCCTGCCC
>JALOMS010000158.1 GCA_025455345.1 Thermoflexibacter sp.
GAGTGGAACTTAAAATAGCAGAAGATGGGGAAATTCTATGCAGAGGAGCAAATGTCATGCAAGGTTATTACAAACAACCTGAACTTACTAAACAAGTGATGGGTGATGGGTGGTTTCATACGGGCGACATCGGCGTATTAGTAGAAAATAGGTTTTTAAAAATTACAGATAGAAAAAAAGAAATTTTCAAAACATCAGGAGGTAAGTATATTGCTCCTCAAGTCATGGAAAATAGTTTGAAGGAATCTCCCTTTATCGAGCAGGTAATTGTCATTGGAGAAAATAAGAACTTCCCCTCTGCCTTGATAGTGCCAGCTTTTGAGCATATTAAAAAATGGTGTGAACACAAGGGTATTTCTTACACTAAGCCAGATGAAATGATAAAACACCCTAAAGTAATAGAAAAGTTCGACGAAGAGATAAAAAAAATCAATGAAAATTTTGGAAATTGGGAAAAAGTAAAGAAATTTACATTGTTATCTAATCCTTGGGGGATTGATAGCGGTGAACTAACCCCAACGTTAAAACTAAAACGTAAGTCGATTTATAGTAAATATGAAAGAATCATAGATGAAATTTATTCATAAGTGAGCTTAAAGAGTTATCTCAACTTTAACTAAATACCACAACGCAACGTACTGATTTGATAACCCTTGTGATGACTCCTCCTCAAATAAAAATATTTTCATCTTATTGCAAATCAAAAAAACCTTTCCCGAAATGGAAAGGTTTTCTTTTATCATTTATTGTCTTGTATTTTTATTTAGCATACTCATAAACCAATTTCGATACTTCACCCAGCATTTTTGTCCCCTCCTCAAAATTATCCATCTTTTTAGAAAGCAAAACTAATATGTATCTTTTTCCATTGGGCAAATAAACAATTCCTGAATCATGGTGAACACCCGTAATGCTACCTGTTTTATGAGCAACTTTTACTTCTTTGGGCAAAAGAGCGGGAATAATATCATTAAATTTTTGGTCAAAGAGGATTTTCTTCATTTCTTCGCAATCTTTTGAGTTGAGGACTTGATGATTGGCTATTTTCTCAAAAAGTAATCCCAAGTCCATAGCCGTAACTGTATTGTTTAGTCCTTTTTCAAAGGCTTTTCCGTCCTCGACTCCTCTAAGCACTTTCATCGTATTGATATTCAGACTTCGCAAAGTTTGGGTTACATTTTTAGCATCTACCAACTCGATAAGCATATTAGTAGCAAGGTTACTGCTGACAGTAATCATCTCATAAACAAGCTGATAAATTGTTCTTTTCTGTCCTAAACTATTGTAAAGAACCTCCTCGCTATCATCTTTGACATCTAAACTGTACGCAGAGCTATCTACTATACTTTTAAATTCATTTTTAATGACTAAAGAGTCTGTTATAGCAAATTTCCCTTCTTTGACTTGTTTGAATACTTCTATCATTACAGCCGTCTTCATCGTGCTTGCGGCATGAAATTCGCTTTCTGCATTGATGAAAAGCGTGTCTTGAGAGTTGTCCAAATCTTTGTATGCAAGCGCGAACTCTCCTGTGATATTTGCAAATTTTTGTTTTACCTGTGATTTGAGTTTTTCCATTTTGCTCTGTTCTGAAGTGCAAGAAGAAATAATTATAAAGCATAGATAAACAAAAGTCTTAATAATAGATGTCTTATTCATAGGTTTAATTTTTTTGTAGTTTAATTTACACAAATCTATTTTTTTCTTTCTTCTATAAGCAAATAATTGAGTAAAAACTTGAATTTTCTTTTGTTCTTGTCCAATGTTCTCCCAAAGATTACTAAGATTGATAGCTCATTTTTCCGAATATTTATTTGATTACTAAAAATTTAAAAATCATGTAAGATGATGTAAGGTAATGTAAGCCTCATGTAAGTTTTTGTTTTAATTAGCCTTACTTCTTTTTTCTCCTCTCAAAAATCTTCACTTTTGAATATACTTCTTACAAATAGATGAAAAAAAATATTATTAATCAAAATTGTATTTTTCCAATAATAAGCTTGAATAAATCAACTATTAATAGTATTTTATAAAGATTTGGCTTTGTATTTGTTATTACTTTTGTATCAAAAACGGAAAGTTAATGCAAAAGTTACCTTTGTAATTTTGAAATTTACAAGGATTTTTATTTCAGCCAATAACCCAATACCTTTGCATTGTAAATCAGATAAAGCACTATCATTCACTCTTACAAATCAATTTCTTTATATCTAAAAACGAAAAGCTAAACTATTTACCCTTATGTCAGTCAAAAAATTTAGAATTATCGCTTTTATCATTGGTGTAGTTTTATTGATAAGTTCTCTTGTGAAGGCACAAGATGTAAATTATAAACTGCACGCAGGTTTGCTATATCATTTTACAAAACACATAGAGTGGCCTAATGCAAAACAAAATGGAGATTTTGTGATAGGAGTATTAGGCAATACCAACCTCATAGCGGCAGTAGATGAAATGGCAAAAAATCGCACCGTAGGGAGTCAAAAAATCACCGTAATTCAAATTAAATCTGCTGAAGACGCAGAAAAATGTCATATTATTTATGTGCAGAGATTCCAAAGCAGTCAGTTGAATGCTATTTATCCTAAAGCAAAATCAGGACACGTTTTGATTATTACGGAAAGTGAAGATGGTATGAAACGAGGTTCGGGAATTAACTTTGTTACGATTGAAGAAAAATTAAAATTTGAATTAAATAAAACAACCATAGAAGACTCAGGATTAAAAGTTTCTAATGAATTGGTCAAACTTGCCATTCCTGTAGGCTAAAACGGAACAACTCTTTTTTCTTTTATACTTTATCAGCTAAAATCTACAATTAACTTGGTGTTTTAATATACTTTCTCTTTTGATGGAAATAGTCCTTAACGATTCTAAAATTTACAATTATGAAAATTATTGGAAACTTGCTCAAATTGTTTGTCATTATATTTTGTCTTTGCCATATTCCCGCTAAAGCACAAGAATCAAACAATAACTATAGAGTTTATGCAGGTCTGCTGTATCACTTTACTAAATACATAGAGTGGCCTTCCCAAAAGCAACA
The DNA here is from genome assembly GCA_025455345.1 of Thermoflexibacter sp. Taxonomy (GTDB): domain Bacteria; phylum Bacteroidota; class Bacteroidia; order Cytophagales; family Thermoflexibacteraceae; genus Thermoflexibacter. The sequence continues at coordinate 3,047 of JALOMS010000158.1, forward strand.
AGGAGATTTTGTAATTGGGGTTTATGGAGATGAGGAAATGGTAGTAGCTACACAGAATCTTACGAGAAATCGCTTTGTAAGTAACCAAAGGATTATCGTAAAAAAGGTAGTGGTAGAATCAGACATTAATGAGTGCCATATTATATTTGTGGAAAGGAAGTTTTCTCATAAGTTTAAAACTATCCAACCAAAAATGCAATCGCAAAATACTTTGCTTATTACCGAAAGTGGGGATTTTGCTAAAAAAGGAGCAGGGATTAATTTTGTTATTAAGCAAGATAGACTCAAATTTGAGATGAATAAGTCAGTGATAGAAGGAGCAGGATTGAGGGTTTCCAATGAATTAGTCAAACTTTCTATTTTAGTAGGTTAAATTATTTTTCATATCGCTTATTTTCAACCAAATCAATCACTTATACAGCATTACAAAGATATTATAAGGTATATTTTCATTTGACCAGAGTTCATATTTGCGCTACATTTTTATTGATGTAGCGCATTTTTTTTATGGAAAGTACAATTTTAATACAAACTAAGAAACATCTCAAAAATAGCTTTTATCTTTGCTGAATAGCTTTAACCAATATCAATACCATGAATAAAGTAGTAAAAAATGCAGAAGAAGCCATAGAAGGTTTACAAGACGGAATGACTGTGATGTTTGGCGGCTTTGGTCTGTGTGGGATTCCTGAAAATGCTATCACTGCTATTTTAAAAAAAGACATTAAAAACTTAGTTTGTATTTCTAATAATGCAGGAGTAGATGACTTTGGCTTAGGACTTTTGCTGAAAAATCGCCAAATCAAAAAAATGATTTCCTCTTATGTGGGTGAAAATGCAGAATTTGAAAGACAACTCTTAGCGGGAGAGTTGGAAGTAGAGTTATTGCCACAAGGCACTTTAGCAGAACGTATTAGGGCAGGTGGTGCGGGTATTCCTGCTTTTTTTACACCCGCAGGCGTAGGCACAGAGGTCGCTGAAGGAAAAGAAGTGCGAGCATTTGAGGGCAAGTTGTACTTATTAGAGAAATGGCTGAAGGCTGATTTTGCCTTTGTAAAGGCTTGGAAAGGAGATACTATGGGCAATCTAATCTACAAAGGCACAGCTCGTAATTTTAATCCCATGATGGCTACTGCGGCGACTATCACTATCGCAGAAGTAGAAGAACTCGTCCCTGCGGGTGAGCTTGACCCTAACTTTGTACATACTCAGGGGGTTTTTGTGAAACGTATCTTCCAAGGGAAAAATTATGAGAAACGCATAGAACAAAAAACCATACGCAAATAATCCAATCATCTCCTGTTCTTCTCAAAATCCCTATTTACTATGCGTAGCCTACGCTGTAATAAATAGCGGTTTGTTTTTATGCCAAGATAAAACCCAATGAATGTCTTTGAAGCGCACGGTTTGAAGCAATTTCTTTGTATAATTTAGCGTATTTTTTGAAGATTCAAAGGGATTTTGAGAGGAAATTTTTGTAGTTTAGCAGGGAAAATAAATTGCTTAAACGTTAGTTCATCAAAAATGAAAAAAAATAAGCTAAAATGTCCTTGTTGTAAAGGTGAAGTATATTCATCTGCGGCTCAACAAACATTAAAATTAAGTCCACAAGTTTGGTTTTGGATTGATAAATATGAGCTTGTTCTTGAAAATTTGCAACGTGATGAGGATACTTTTCAATGGGCTTGTGATGATTGCCTGAATAGCCAAAAAGCAATCATTGCTAATCCTGAAATTCAAACTTATTGTGATTATCCGCCTTACCTTGCCTATTTTGATATTGAGAAAAAATGCACAGTATGTGGAGAAAATTATATATTTAGTGCGGAAGAACAAAAGTTTTGGTACGAAGAACTCAAGTTTTTTGTGCAAGGTGAATCTAAAAGTTGTGTGAAGTGTCGACAAAAGAAAAGGCATAAAAATAACCTAACATCAGAGCTATCCAGCTTATTGAAAGACAAGCACAATCTCAATCAAAAACAATTACTAAGAATAGCAGAGATTTATGGAAAACTTGGTAGAGTTGATAAACAGACTTATTTCATAAGATTAGCAACAAAAGCGCAAGATGTATCATAAAAAATTTTTGATTCCCCTGAAAAAATTTATCCTCATCTCCCTCATTCTCATCAATGTAGTCCTGCTGGCGGCGATTATTTTGCCTATTAGTTGATATATTTTTTGATTTAGTAGGATTTTCTTAGCCAATATTTTCGTTATCTTTGAATAAAAATCAATCATGGCAAAAGATATTTTTCATCAAGCAGTCCGAGATGCACTTATTCAAGATGGTTGGACTGTTACGCATGACCCGTATGAGATTGCGCCTATCATGTATCGCAGTAAATTAAAGATAGATTTGGGTGCAGAAAAATTGATTGCCGCAGAAAAATTGTCTGAAAAAATAGCTGTGGAAGTCAAAAGTTTTCTTGACGAATCTCCTATTTACGAATATCACTTAGCATTGGGTCAGTATATTAATTATCAGATAGCATTGCATTGCAAAGGCAAGAGCCAGAGAGGTTACTTTTTTTGGCAATGAGTCAAGAGGCGCATGAGTATTTATTCTCTCAGGAACTTGTACAAGAGTCTGCTGAATTGGCTCATATCAGATTAATTGTTTTTGACCCTATTAACAAAATAATAAAACAATGAAGAAGATAGAAAAATATACAAAAATTATCTTAGACTGGCTGAAAGAGCAACAGGAAATCAAGCCGTTTTCGGAAAATATAGAAAAGATACTATTGGCAGATAAAGAAAATAGGCATTATCAGTTATTGATACAAGGCTGGCAAGGCACTCATTTTGTTCATAATGTAATTTTTCATTTGGAAGTAAAGTCCGACAGCAAGGTATGGATTTGGCTCAACCAATCAGACCAAAAAATAGCCTCTGAATTAGAAGAAAGAGGCATTACCAAAAAAGACATTGTCTTGGGATTCCAACCACCTTATTATCGCAAATATACAGAATTCGCAGAAGCATAAGAAAGCCAATCAAACCATGAAAAAATTTATCCTCATCTCCCTCATTATCATCAATGTAGTCCTGCTGGCGGCGATTATTTTGCCTGTCATTTATGAGGACGATATCAAAGCTAAAATCAATGAAGAAATCAACAAAAATGTCAATGCGAAGGTCTATTTTGGCGACTTTGGCTTGGGTATTTTCCGAGATTTCCCGAACCTGACTGCCTCGCTGGACGACTTTGGGGTGGTAAATCTTGCGCCTTTTGAGGGTGATACCTTGCTCTCTGCCAAAAGTTTTGGCGTAGGCATTGATTTTTGGAGTTTGTTTGATAAAGAGTTCAAAATCAATGGTATTTCGCTCAATCAGCCCAAAATCCAAGTCAAAGTGCTGAAAAATGGAGATGCCAATTATAACATTGCCAAAGAAACCCCTGAAACAGAGGTAGATACTGCCAAATCTGCCTTTGCCGCCAAGATAGACCATTGGGAAATCAAAGATGGACTGATAATCTATGATGATGCTGTTTATCAGACTTTTGTAAAGATGCAAGGGTTTAACCATGAAGGTAGTGGCGACTTTGAAAGTGATTTGTTTGACCTCGACTTGAAAGCAAAAGTGGGTAGTTTTACGGCAAGCTACGAAAAAACTAACTACCTCAATAAGAAGCAAATAGAAATAGGCATGACCTTAGAGGCAAATATGAACGATATGAAATTTACCTTCAAGGACAACCAATCGCGAATCAATGATTTTAAGTTTGCCTTTGGAGGTTGGTTTCAGATGCTCCAAGACGGCTTTGACATGGACATTAACTTTAATGCCAAAGAAACCGAATTTAAAACGCTATTGTCTTTAATGCCAAGTATTTATACTGAAAACTTCAAAGACATCAAAACCGAAGGCAAGGTTGCTTTTGAGGGCATGGTGAGTGGCGTGTTCAATGACAAGCGTTTTCCCAAGTACAACATTCGTTTACAGGCATTTGATGCCATGTTTCAGTACCCAAGCCTGCCTATGCCCGTTACCAATATCAATGTAGATATGGAAATAGACAACAAATACGGCATTTTGGAGAAAAATGTGGTGGATATTCGCCGATTCAGCATGGACTTGGGTGCAAATCCTATCAATGGAAAGTTGAGAATCAAGGGTTTAACCAAGTACAATCTTGCCGCAGACGTAAAAGCAGAAATCAATTTGGCGGAGATGACGCAGGTTTTCCCTATCAAAGGTATGGACTTGAAAGGTTTGTTCGATTTGCGCCTCATTGCCAATGGAGATTATGACGAGAAGCTGAAAACCATTCCAAAAATAGATGCCCAAATGAGCCTCACCAATGGCTATGTGAAGTCAGAAAGCTATCCTTTGCCCATAGAAAACATGAATATCCAGGCACTTGCAAAAAATGAAACGGGCAAGATGCAAGATACTTACGTGAACCTACAAAAGTCGTCTATCCTCTTGGAAGGCAAGCCCTTCGAGGCAAAAGGAACGTTCAAAAACTTTGACGATTTGGAATACGACCTCACTGCCAAAGGGGAAATTGATTTGGAAAAAATCACCAAAATTTATCCTTTGGAGGGTATGACACTGAAAGGGAACATCAAAGGGGACTTGGCAACTAAGGGCAAACTCTCTGATGCACAGGCACAACGCTATGAAAAACTCCCCACAAGTGGGCAAATGCAAGTGCAAAATTTTGTTTATACCAGCCCGTCCGTAGCCCAACCTGTCAAAATAGACGAGGGTGTGATGACTTTTACCCCGCAAAAGATTATCTTGGAAAAGTACAAAGGTTACTTAGGGAGTAGTGATGTAAACATGACAGGCGAAATTACGAATTACATTGCTTTTATTTTGAAAAAAGACGGCATTTTAAAGGGGAATTTGAACTTAACTTCTCAAAAATTGGACGCAAACGAATGGATGAGCGACAAATCAAAGCCCGATACCGCCCAATCTCCACCCTTGCAAGTGATAGAAATTCCTAAAAATGTGGACTTTGTTTTCAATGCCAAAGTAGGAGAAATGCAATATTCCAATTATAAAATGACCAACAACAAAGGCATGATTACAGTCAAAGATGGCGTAATGAAATTGAACAATTTTAATTTTTCTATGCTTGGCGGCGATTTCGTTACCAAAGGTACTTACGACCCGCGCAACTTGGCGCACCCCTTGTTTGATTTTGGCTTCTCTATCAAAGACTTAGGGATTCCAAATGCCTTTACCAATTTTACTTCGGTCAAAACTTTTGCACCTGTGGCAAATGGCGCAACGGGCTTCTTCTCCACCGACCTGAACCTCAAAGGCGAACTAAAAAGCGACCTCATGCCCAATTTGGCTACCCTCACAGGCGCAGGACTTATCAATTTGGCGGAAATCGGGCTGAAAAAATCAGGACTTTTAGAAAAAATCAGCCAATTCACTAAGCTCAAAGACTTTTCGGGACAAAACCTGAAAAATCTCCTGCTTAAAGCGCAGTTCATCAACGGCAAGATGTTTGTCGAACCTTTTGATGTGAAGCTGAGCGACTACAAGGCAAATATTGCAGGGAGCATTGGCTTTGACGGTTCTTTGGATTACTTCCTCAAATTAGACGTTCCTAAAAATCAGATAGCCAATGAGTTGAGCCAAAAGTTAGATGCAATTACAGGCGGGGTGCAGTCGCAAGCACAAACCGTGCAAGTAAACCTTAGAATATCAGGGACTTACACTGCCCCACAGTTCAAATTAGAAAAAGGTGGCACAGCAGAAACTATCAAGCAGGAAATCGCCCAAAAGATAGCCCAAGAGAAAGAGGTGGCGAAAGAAATCGCCAAA
>JALOMS010000159.1 GCA_025455345.1 Thermoflexibacter sp.
AAGATATTATAGCCAATTAAATGATTGATAGTCAATAGATAAATAATGCCACACGTAAACAAAGAAAACCAGCCCGCCATGAAAAATACAGCAGATAACTGTTTTTTGAAAGAGAGATAAACAGTGGTGCCAAGACTAATGATGGAAGACAGTGCCACAAACACCTGAAAAGCATTGTAAGCCAGATAATAATACTTATCAGGTATCACAGAGGCAACTACGCTACTCAAAACCAACATGACTATCATCATAACCACTACCCTATAAATTCGGGGTAGTTTGTTCTTCATATCCAAATAGGCAATGACAAACCAAGAGATGAAAATGTATAAGGGGGAGTGAATGATTAATAAATGCCTATACCAGTAATAACTTGGTATCCATTCTTCAAACAAGGCTCTACCATTTAACAACAGACCCGTCATCAATGCAAAAAGGAGATAAAACAAGTAAATAAGGTAAAGTCTTTCTTTGATAATGAGATAGAGCAGAAAATTGTAGAAAAATATCACGAGCATTGCACCTATGAAACTTGCGGTGAAGAAGTCATATTTTGCTTTTTCTTTCTGCAAAGCAATCAAAGAACCTACATAAAAAGGAGCTTCTACCACACCACTTGTACGAAAACATATATAATAAGTTTTGGCAGGTGTATTTGCAGGCGAAAGTGGAAGCCAATAGTTATCTGTGTCATATTGTTTGGTTTGTATTTCGCACATTTTGCCTGTCAAGATTGCTTTGTCGTAGTTGCCTAAGCTATCAGGCGCATAAAAATCTATGTACGCAATATAACTTGTCTCGATGGCAAGCCAAGCAGGATATTCGCTCGGGTTCTCAAAAGTAAACTTGAACCAATAAAATGTATTAGAAGCAGAAGCTGTAAACACCTCATAATGATTAGGTTGGAACTTTTGCTGGTTTTCTTGCCTGAGTATATCTGTGATAGTAAGTCTGCTTGACTCGTCTTTAAGAATAGATGTCTGTTTCCCTATTTTGAGCAGTTCGTATTCGTTTCGAAGTACAATTATTTCGCTTTTTTGGGCGTGCAAATCCGTATAATTTATCAAAAAAAAGATAAAATAAATAATATGTTTAATCTTCTGAATCATTATGTAAATATTATAAACAAAACCTAAGTTTGAAAATTTTTATTACAGCATTTTCAAAGGTTTTTGTACTCATTCAATACTTTCATATTCGTAGCAATGTCTGTTTCTATTTCTAATAGTTTTGCCTTGCCATTCCTTTCAAAAAAATATTTCATAATTTCTTGAAAATCAGTGCGATTATTGGTATAAAAATATTCCATACCTGCGTCAAGGGCGGTGCGCTCTGCTTTCCATGTCTGCTTAGTTACGAAATACTCCTCTGCTTCGGAGACAGTACCAGCGTCTATCATTTTAAAAATGCCGCCACCATGATTGTTCAGCACTACAATTCGTAAATTTTCAGGTAAGTAGTTGTGCCAAAGTCCGTTGCGGTCGTAGAGAAATGCCAAATCGCCAATAATAAGCACGTTCATTTTTTCAGGATTTGCCAAGGCATGACCTACGGCGGTACTTACGCAACCGTCTATGCCACTTGTGCCGCGATTGGAGAAGATTTCAACTTGTTTGGACAGCATTACATAACTACTGTTCAGATAATTGGCATAACGGACTGTCATGCTGTTAGCTAAGTGTAGCTGGGTAATCTTTACAGGTGAAAACACACTGCAAAGGCGATTTACCTCGAATACTACTTCTAACTCTGAAAAAGGTAAGTTTTGAATTTCTTTATTATTCACAAAAAGGTCAAATAAATGCCCTACAACTAATTGATTTTTCTCAAGCCATAACCTGTTGTATTCTAATCTTTTGTTGGTATGTTGATGTGCTGATGTGCTGGTGTTCTGATGTCCGAAAATAGTTTTAAAGAAATACTTAGGTGTCGTTCTTATTATTTTGCCAAGATTTTTAAAAGTATCTGGAACATTGCCCGCTTGTTGGATATGCCAATGCTGTTTAGGTTTATAATTTCTCAAATACTGTTTTAAACTCTTAGAAATCAATGATTTACCAAAAGTAATGAGCAAGTCTGCTTGCCCAAGCTCTTCTTGAATTTCTTTTTTTACTAAGAAAATATCTTGCAGTTGGATTTTATATTTACAAGGGTGCAGATTTGAAATAATATCAGAAATAACCACTATGCCTAATTTATTATAAGATTGTATTAAATATTCGCACAATTCCAAATCCAATCTATCCTGCCCCCCTACGACTAATACTTTTCCTGCCTGATTCCATACTTCCAAAATCTCCTCCCAAGCACTTTCCGATAAAGTAGGTTCACTTGCTATCTCTTTGATTATCCGCACATTCTTATCAAATTTCATTTCAAAGTCTTTGGGCGGATAAAGCGGCTCTCTGAAAGGCAGATTGATATGCACAGGTGCAGGTGGAAAGGCTCTGCAAAGATTAATTGCTTTGTTTACAGTACGTTCTACTTGCCAAACTGCGTCTGGGTGAGCGTAGTCCACAGGCAGTTCGTAGCTTGCTTTGATGTGGTTGGCATACATTTCTCTTTGGCGAATCGTCTGTCCGTCCGCTTGGTCTATCCATTCGGGCGGACGGTCTGCGGTTAGCACCAAAAGCGGAATTTGCTGGTAATATGCCTCTGCAATCGCAGGATAGTAGTTTAAACCTGCTGAACCAGAGGTACATAGCAAGGCAACAGGTTCGTTCAATTGCTGCGCCACACCCATTGCAATAAATGCCGCACTGCGCTCGTCAGGAATAGTGAGGGTCTTGATGTTGGGGTGGCGTACAAAAGCAATGGTCAGAGGCGCACAGCGCGACCCTGGGGACAGAATCACATACTTTATACCATGTTGGGCGCAAATTTCCACAATATTGATAATGGGTTGGTAAGGATACATTGTTTGAAAAAGAGATTTGCCTACATCGCATCATTGAAGTAGGCAAATAGATATTTATTTTATTTAATTATTCAGCTATTTTGATTAATTAGCTAATGCCATCAGCAGGTCGTGTTGAGTAATGATATGGACTTGATTAAATTCATCTCTTACCAACAACGCCTTATTATGCTTATCTATCAAAGAAGACAGCGCATCCACTGTATTGTCCAAACCTACAAATCGGAAAGGTTTTTCCATAATATCGGTTACAGGTCGTTCTTTAAGTGCTGGATTCTCTATCAGTTGATGTAATACTTTGGCATCATCTAAACTACCAACGATACTCTCTCCGTCGAACACCGGAACTTGAGAGATACCTGCTCTACTTAATATTTTGACGGCATTCCCAATGCTTTCATTTTTATCTACTGCAATAAGGCGCGCCGAACCATTGCGTTTAGAGATGATGTCTTTGGCAGTAGCAAAATTTCTTTGCTCCAAAAATCCATGGTCTTTCATCCATAAGTCATTGTAAATCTTAGCAATATAACGCGTCCCATGGTCAGGAAGAATAATCACCATTACATCATCTTCTTTCAAAGGATTTTGCTTAATATACTCCAATGCCCCATATACAGCAGACCCGCAAGACCACCCAATAAAAAGACCTTCTTCCCTTGCCAAACGCCTTGCCATGATAGCGGCATCTTTGTCTGTAACTTTGATAAATAAGTCTATCAAATCAAAATCTACGTTCTGAGGCAAAATATCTTCTCCAAAGCCTTCTGTCAAATAGGGATAAATTTCATTGGGGTCAAATATCCCTGTTTCCTTATATTTCTTAAATACAGAGCCATACGTATCTATTCCTACGGTAACAATATTAGGATTATGCTCTTTGAGATATTTGGCGGTACCACTCATCGTTCCGCCTGTACCCACAGTCGCTACATAATGCGTAATTTTCCCCTCTGTCTGCTCCCAAATTTCGGGACCAGTAGTTTCGTAATGCGCTTTGAAATTAGATAAGTTATCGTATTGGTTTGGATAGAACGAGTTTGGGATTTCTTTATTTAGTCTTTTGGCTACTGAGTAATAAGACCTTGGGTCTTCAGGCTCTACATTAGTAGGGCAGACGACGACTTCTGCTCCTACTGCGCGCAAAATGTCGATTTTCTCTTGGGACTGCTTATCAGCCATTGTAAAGACACATTTGTAGCCCTTTGAAATTGCTGCCAAAGCTAAACCCATACCTGTATTTCCCGATGTTCCCTCGATAATTGTTCCTCCAGACTTCAGAAATCCATTTTTCTCAGCATCTTCTATCATTTTGAGAGCGATGCGGTCTTTGACAGAATTACCGGGATTGAAATATTCTACTTTGGCAAGGATAGTGCCTTTGATTCCTTTATTAACTTTATTGAGTTTTACCAAAGGTGTATTGCCTATGGTTTCAACGATTGAGTTATAATATTTCATAAGATTTGTCAAGAATAAGTGATAAAAGCAAAAAAAAGGTGGTATTTAATAATAACCAATTCTTTGCTTTAAAGATTTTAGCAAAGATAAAAAAATACTTCCATTCGCCTATCTTTCTTATTTGAAAATCATTCTATAAAAAAACCGTAATACTAACTATTTGGAGTGCTTATACCCTATTTATTTTATCACAGAAAAATCAGTAGGAATCATGTATTCTGATACGACACTGACTGTTAGAGAGCCGCCTGCTTTTTCTTCTGAGGCTTTTCGTACAGCAATCCACGCTGTATCTTGTCTGAAATTATCAAAAGCCTTTAATCCAGCTTCCTTGCTTGGGTGAGATAGCAGATAGACCAACATATCGTCTGCGCCTTGTTCTTTGTCCGTATAAGTCCAATACCACAAATTGGTCATACCGTGTTTTTCAAATAGTTTACAAGTATGATTGCGAAAGCGAGATAAGAGGTTTTCCAAGTTAGTAGGCGTTGCTTTATAAGTTCTTAATTCAAAAACGCGCCCCTTTTGTCCTTTTTTCTTGATTTTTTTAGGAGAAAAATCAGTAGTTTTCATAAAAAAACTCTCGATTTTATTAATCAATTTACCATTTTTCTCAGACTCTGCGGCTACTTTTTTCCATTCAGGGTCATTGACAAATGCTTTCCACGATGCCTCTCTTGCTTCTCTGTTTGGAAAAGAGAGTACATAGACTAATTTGTTGTCTTTGTTGTCGATAGGTAGCCAATATCCTTCATTAGCCATGCCATGTTTTTTGAATAACTTGGTGGTATGGTTGCGAAAACGCGCTAATAAGTCTTCTAATTTCCCTTGTTCTGCGTAATAAATTCGCATTTCGTAAAATCGATTATCTTGCTTTAGGGTATGACTTGTGCAAGTCAAAATGAGCAAAGCACTGAAAAAGAAAAGATTTTTCATTGTATAATAATTAAACATTACTTGTATAGCCAACTTACATTATTTACAAATTTATACCTATTTTGTATTCTTTTAAATATTCTTCCAAAAACTTCTCTTTCATCATACATTTGATTCATTTTGTTTCGAAATGAATTAAAATCTCATAACTTTGCACGCATTTTGTAAAAGTCGGAGCTATTTTTTATTAGTGTATTAAAAATCAGGAATTTATCATGAATAAGCAAAACATATTAAATGTAAATACATATATTATTTTGGCAATTTTAGGAATTAGCCTGCTTGTATTTGGCGGTTCGCTGAAGAATAATTTTACAAATTGGGACGATGATATTTATGTATTGAACAATTTTCTGATTCAGGACTTGTCCTGGACTAACTTAAAAAAGATATTTCTCGAGCCAATGGGAATATCCAAAATCTATCGCCCGCTTGCTTATTTGACTTATGCGATTGATTATAACATTTGGGGACTTGACCCTTTTGGTTATCACTTGAGTAGCTTGATTTTGCATTTGATTAATATCGTTTTGGTTTATTATTTTGTAAGACTTTTTTCAGGTAATAAATTCATTACCAGCTTGATTACTTTACTTTTTGCTATTCACCCCATGAAAGTAGAGGCAGTGGCATGGATAGCGGCAAGGGTAGATGTATTATATGCCATGTTTTTTCTTTTAGCATTAATTTTCTACACTTTATACTTGCGGAGAGCATATAAAATCCAATATTTAGTATCATCTATACTATTTTTCTTACTTTCTTTGCTTTCTAAACCTGCGGCAGTAGTTTTCCCTATGGTATGTTTTTTAATAGATTATTATCATGGAAGAAAATGGAATATCAGAATAGTATTAGAGAAAATCCCTTATTTATTGCTTGCCATAGCTATGGGAGCGATTACCTTACTTGCCCAACGTCCAGATTCGGCTGCGGTAGGTATTGCTAATTTTTCTATTATGGAAAGATTCTTTTTAAGCACTTATTCCTTGATGTTTTACTTTTTTAAGACAATTTTCCCTATTAAAATTTCTAATTTTTATGACTTCCCTCAAAAACTATCCTTTTTGCACTATGTAAGTCCTTTATTTATTCTTGTTTTGGCTTTCATCATGTATAAAAACAGGTTGAATAAGTCTTTTATTTTTAGTATGCTCTTTTTTATTACCAATTTACTGTTAGTCATTCATATTATACCAACGGGTAATCGTTTTATTACCGCAGATAGATATGTTTATGTAGCCCAACTTGGTCTGCTTTTGGCAATTATGTTTATATACCTCTCCGCCAAAGAAAATGGAAAAAATATCATCACTGGAAGTTTAGTAGTCCTTTCTATATTTTACCTTGCGGTTACGTTTAACCGTAATGCCGTTTGGAATAATGGGGTTACGCTATGGACAGATGCTGTAGCCAAAAATCCACAATGTAGTTTTTGCAATTTCGGCTTAGGTAACGCTTTAATTAATGCCAACCAACATGCCTTGGCGCAACCGTATGTAGAACAGAGTTTGGCGATTAATCCTAATTTTGCCGAAGGCTATCACAGTAGAGGTATTATTAGATTTACACTTAAAAATTATGAAGGAGCTTTACAAGATTTGAATAAATCTATCTCGCTCAATCCTACTTATCAATATACTTATGCAAGTAGGGGAAGTGTATATGCCACCATCAAAAAATATGGTGAGGCAATCGAAGATTATAACAAGGCTTTGGCTATGAATCCCAATGATATGCCAACTTATTTGAATAGAGGCATGGCGAGGGTACAGTTAAGGGATTTTCAAGGAGCAAAAAATGATTTAACCATTTATATCAATTTTAATCCTCAAAACATGATGGCTTATTATCATAGAGGATTAGCAAATGCCAATTTAGGGCAGTTAGCGGAGTGTTGCAGTGATTGGAAGAAAGCATACGATGGTGGAATAAGGGAATTGAGGAAAAATCTTGTAGAGGCTTGTGGGTATAGTAATCTGTAAAACCTTTCTAAGCAAATTTGCATTAGCTCATCAAACCAAATCGTACTTTTTCTCGTTGCAGATGCCTATCACTGACACCTGCAACGAGTATTTTTTAGTATGAGAAAATATAATAAAATCATTCAGTCCTCAATGCCTTTACAGGGTTTTCTAATGCCGCCTTGATGGTTTGGAAGCTCATGGTAAGCAAGGCAACTAACAAGACAGAGATACCCGCTACTATGAAAATTCCTGCGCCTAATTCTATCTTGAAAGCAAAATCGGAAAGCCACTTATTCATAAAATAATAGGCAATAGGTGAGGCAATTAAGAACGCCAAAAGTACCAAAATAGCAAAGTTTCTGGAAAGAATATAAACAATTTGTGGAATACTTGCGCCTAAGACTTTGCGAATGCCTACTTCCTTGATTTTCTGTTGAGTAACTAAGGAAATCAAGCCAAACAAGCCCAAACAAGAGATGAAAATAGCCAAACCCGCAAAGTAGCTCACCATTTTGCCCAAACGCTGTTGTTCCTCATACTGCGCCGCCAAACTTTCGTCTAAAAACGCATATTCAAAAGCCTTTTCGGGGAAAAAAGTATTCCATTTTTGCTCAATGAAGGCAAGGGTTTCAGGCACATTGCTGGCATTTACTTTGATAGAAAAAGTATTGAGTTGGGTAGGTAAAATATCAAAAAGAACACCTTGAAGCGGTTGTGAAAGCCCTTCTGCATGAAAATCTTGCACCACACCGACCACTTTGCCTTGCTTGCCCTCTCTATTAATTTGTTTGCCTATTGCCTCTTGTGCAGTTTTCCAGCCAAAAGTCTTGATTGCAAACTCGTTAAGGATAAAACCCTCTTTTACATCACTTGGGAACTCCTCTGAAAAGTTGCGCCCTGCTACTATTTTCAATCCATAAGTATCTATAAAAGAGTAGTCTATCGCCACACAGCCAATAAAAAGATTGTCTTCAGGCTTGAAACCTTCTGGCACTACGCCTCTGCGGACTGTCCCCTGTCCCAAAGGAACATTGGAGAGTGCAACAGACTGAATATTAGCATTTTGCTTAATTTCATTGGAAAAGGACTTCAATTTTTGAAACAAGCTATCATTGGGGGCTTGGAAAATACCATTTAGGTTTTCACTTTGGATACGTGCATTCAAAATCAAGTCTTTTTTGAAGCCCAAAGGCATATTTTGCATGAAATTCACCTGCTGAAAAACTACTAATGAACCTATTATCAGTACAATAGAAGCAGTAAATTGCAAAACTAAAAGCGATTGACGCAAGATTCCTCCCCTTGCTTTGCCACTTGAAAAGTTGCCTTTCAAGGTTTCGGTAGGCTTAAACTTAGAAATGAAGAATGCAGGATAACTCCCTGCTAATAAAGTAGTTAAAACAAAAATGCTTACAAAAGCAATCAACAAAAGTGGGTCTTGGAAAATCAAATTAATTTCCATATTTCTCTGCACAATGGTATTCACATAAGGCAAAGCCGCAAGAATAAATAGGAAAGCAAGCGCAAAAGCAAG
>JALOMS010000160.1 GCA_025455345.1 Thermoflexibacter sp.
CCACAAACAGGTCAGTTGGTTATGTTGTTCCAAGAAGCCATAGATTTTACGGATTACTTCCGTTGCTATTGTCTTGACCGTCAATATGTGAAGATTATGGCTTACGAGCCTCGCAATCCTCACCATTTGCGCTATGTGGCTGAGCATGCGGGACAAGCCAACAAAAAACTGATGGAAACTATCAAAGATTATGTCTTGCGCCTGAATCATGCGCTTGGCTATGACTTTAATACAGTAGAATTTGCTGTAAGAGATGGTATTCCTTATGCAATAGATTTTTGTAATCCTGCTCCAGACGCAGACGTACACTCCGTAGGTCAAGAAAACTTTGATTGGGTAGTAGAAAATGCTTCAAAAATGGCGATTGACAGAGCAAAAGCACACAAAGCGGGTCAATCTAATCTTACTTGGGGAACTTATATGCAAAACTCCGTAGCGGGTTTGGGAATGCAAGTACCCACAGTCGCAAAGGAAGCTCCAAAAACAAAGAAAAAAGTCAGTGAGGAAAAACCCACAGAAGTAGTAGCAGAAAAAAATACTCCTGCTAAAAAACCTACTGCTAAAAAGGTAAAGGCTTAAATAATCAATCAAACGCAAGCAAGGCAAATGATACCTTGTTTGCGTTTTTTATAAGTTTTCAATCCAAATCTCTATATATTTCCAAAATACCAATCCTCCTACTATCACTGCTACTATCGCAGTAATCAATACTGCTCCTGCCGCCATGTCCTTAATTACTCCCGCTTTAGGATTAAAATCTGGAGAAACCATATCTACCAATCGCTCAAAAGCACTATTAAAAATCTCTGCTGTCCAGACCATGCCAATTACTAATACCAAAATTGCCCAATCTGTGAGAGAAATTTGGAAATAGAATCCCAAAATAATGACTAAAATAGCCGCAACAGCATGAACCCTCATGTTGTTTTCTTCCTTGAAAGCAACTAAAATACCACGCCACGCAAAAATAAAACTACCTAACATCTTAATCACATTGATTCCATATTTCAAAATAAAGGACATAAGACTTCTGAATTTTAAATATAACCTAAATTTAATATAGCGTTAAATACTTATTTTTAATGTCTGATTACTTTTGCCCCAAAACAATACTTCAATGAGGACAATCATCGTAAAACTTACTATATGCGTTATTTTTTTGTCTTTGGGTGTGTCTTGTTCACGCTTAGAGAATAAGAATGCAAAGAAACTGAAAAAACCCGCTTTTTCCCCAACTTTATTGGAACAAAATCAAATAAAAAAACAATTGATAGAAGGATTGGACACTTATCAGCCTAAACTTATTCCACCAGCCAAAAACCCTGATGGCAAAGTTAAAAATATTATTCTCTTGATAGGTGACGGCATGGGACTTACTCAAATCTATGCCGCTATGACAGCCAATAAAGGCAAGCTGAACATAGAAAATTGTAATTGTATTGGTTTGATAAAAACCTATTCCTCAGACCAGTACATCACAGACTCTGCGGCTGGAGCTACAGCCTTTGCCTGTGGAGAAAAAACTTATAATGGTGCTATCGGAGTAGATGATAGCGGAAAACCAATCAAAACTATCTTAGAAATAGCAGAAGAAAATGGGTTAGCAACAGGCATGGTTGCTACCAGCTCTATTACGCACGCTACGCCAGCCTCATTCATTGCTCACCAGCAAAGCCGCAAAATGGAAGAAGAAATTGCTTCAGATTTCTTAAAAACAGATATTGATGTGTTTATTGGAGGGGGAAAGAAGTTTTTCGAACACAGCGTAAATAATAAAAATCTGTTGATAGATTTGAAAAATAAGGGCTATCAAGTGCTTGATAAGTTAAGCGATATTGTGCAAATAAAAACGGGAAAATTAGCTGGATTCACCGCAGAAGAACAAAATCCTACTATGGCAGAAGGACGCGGGGAAATGTTAGTCCAATCTACCCTTACTGCTATAAATATTCTTAAGCAAAACGAAAAAGGATTTTTCCTAATGGTAGAAGGCTCGCAAATAGACTGGGGAGGTCATAATAACGACTTAGATTATGTCATTAAAGAAACTTTTGATTTTGACAAGGTTATCGGAGAAGTTTTAGATTTTGCCGCCCAAGATGGAGAAACCTTAGTCATCATCACAGCCGACCACGAAACAGGAGGATTGACCCTGATAGGAGGCGATGTCAAAACAGGAAAAGTAGAAGGCGCATTCTCCACTGACGGGCATTCGAGCGTTATTGTACCTGTGTATGCGTATGGTTCGCAAGCACAAAGATTTGCTGGGATTTATGAGAATACAGCTATTTTTAATAAGATGTTAGACGCTTTTGGTTTCAAAAGATAGTAGTTTGCTGAAAAATGCTCATCTTTGGGCAAACAAAAAAGAGAATGTCCAATGGTGAATAAGAAAAAGATAATCAATGACCCTGTACATGGTTTTTTGACGATTCACAGCGAATTAATTTTTGATATTATTAATCACCCCTATTTTCAGCGTTTGAGAAGGATTAGACAATTAGGACTTACCGAGTTTGTCTATCCCGGAGCTATTCACACCCGTTTTCACCATGCCTTGGGAGCTATGCACCTCATGTCTATTTCTCTGAATACTCTTCGCTCCAAATCCCACGAAATTTCCAACGAAGAATATGAGGCGGCTATGATTGCGATTTTGTTGCATGATATTGGTCATGGACCTTTTTCTCATGCTTTAGAAAGTACAGTTTTGAGTAATGTTCCCCATGAGGCTATCTCTTTATTAATGATGGAGTTGCTTAATCATGAATTTGGAGGGGCGTTGGATTTGGCAATCCAAATCTTTAATAATCAGTACCAAAGAATGTTTTTTCACCAATTGGTTTCCAGTCAGTTGGACATGGACAGAATGGATTACCTCCAAAGAGATAGTTTTTTTACAGGCGTATCCGAAGGGAAAATAGGCGCAGATAGGATTATTAAAATGTTGGAAATCAAAGATGACCAAGTGGTAGTAGAAGAAAAAGGCATTTATAGCATAGAAAACTTTCTCAATACTCGTCGCCTGATGTATTGGCAAGTATATCTGCACAAAACCACCGTCAGCACCGAACAGATGCTCATTCAAACTATCAAAAGAGCGCGCTATCTTTCTCAGCACGGCGCAAAGATATTTGCTACGCCTGCGCTCTCCTTATTCTTACAAAACAATGTGGATTTGGCTTTATTCAAAAATGACAAATCATTCTTAAAAGCATTTGCGCGTTTGGACGATTATGACATCTGGGGAGCAGTCAAAATGTGGACAACGCAAGAGGATAGAGTGCTTGCAGAGCTAAGTAAAATGCTGATTAACAGAAAATTATTTAAAGTAAAGTTAGAAAATGAGCGCATTCCTTTGGACTTAAAAAAACAAGTGCATGACAAAATCAAACAAGATTTGCGATTGGACGGAAGTACCCTCCAAGAAAGTGAGATAGATTATTTTTTGTCTTATGGAGTGATTACTAACTCTGCCTATTTCTCCAATGAGCAAAAAATACTAATTTTGAAAAAAAATGGAGAAATATTAGACGTAGCTCAGGCTTCGGATTTGCCAAATATCAAAGCACTAACCAAAATAGTCAAGAAATACTACCTTTGCTACCCTAAATCTATTGTTTTATAATTCCCAAAGTGTTTGAGATGAGCTTATTACAAGAAATAGTTGCCTTAATCAGCAAAGAAATCATATTGGAATGGAGGCGCAAATATGCTTTCAATGGAATTTTACTTTACATAGTAAGCACTATTTTTGTTTGCTATCTTAGCTTCAATCTCCAAAAAAGTCAATTGAATCCCCTGACTTGGAATGCCTTATTTTGGATAATCCTACTTTTCACAGCGACCAATGCTATCGCCAAAAGTTTTGTTCAGGAAAGCGAAGGCAGGCTTTTGTACTACTACACCTTAGTCAGTTCCGAAGCCATTATCTTGTCCAAAATTATTTATAACACCTTGCTAATGTGGCTTATGTCCATACTTGGCTATGTGATTTATGCTACTATTCTAAATAACCCCGTCCAAGACCAAGGACTATTCTTCTTAAATATGTTATTAGGCGGATTGGGGTTTTCGGCTACACTTAGTATGATTTCGGCGATTGCGTCTAAGTCCTCGCAGAGTAGCACCTTGATGGTCGTATTGGGCTTTCCTGTTATGATTCCTTTACTTCTTTTATTAATTAAAATTTCTAAAAATGCAGTAGATGGACTGGAAAGAAGCGTGAGCTATAACGAAATTAGCACCTTGTTTGCTATTAATCTTATCGTAATCGCTGTTTCTTATTTGCTCTTTCCGTACCTTTGGAGGAGCTAAACCAAATCTAAAATTGCATGAATTACTTTTTAATATTTCTTTGGGTAGTCCTCACCCCACCATTGTTTACAAGCTCAAATGAGGCAGTCATTAGCCCCAAACAAACCATCAATCCCTGTGATATTTATGGACAAATCTATGTGGAGAAAGATAGGCGCAGGGCAAATTTCTTGGTTTATATAGAGCCTGACAATGATTTCAGGGCAAAATTGGTCGTATTTGAGGAAAGCAATTCGCTCAATGCAGATAGAGAAGGGCTTTGGTATTTTGTAGCACAGAGAGGATTTGCCGATTACTCGATATGTTTTGTAGAAGATAGAGGAATAGCAGATTTTATCATTTATTATACAGATAAGCCCCATTTGGCGGGTTGCCGATAAAATAAAAAAGGTCTTTCAATCATTCAACAGATTAAAAGACCATTCTTAGATAAATCGTCGTGCGTGTTCATAAAAGAGTATTAATTTTATAAAACATATACAAAAAACTAAACAACTATGGGTTCTTACAATTAAGCCACTTTGATAGTTGATTTTGTCTTTTGACCAATGATAACTGCTTCTCCTTGCTGTTTTTGAGTAGGTTCTACAATCGCATTTTTTGCAAAATAGCCGTACATGAAAGAAGAAACCGTAAAACCTATAATCAATAAAATGATAAATGCTAACATAGTTATAAAATTTTAAGCGTTGTTGATGAATAAAAGTTGATTGGGGTTTTTCTACTA
This sequence comes from Thermoflexibacter sp., assembly GCA_025455345.1. Taxonomy (GTDB): domain Bacteria; phylum Bacteroidota; class Bacteroidia; order Cytophagales; family Thermoflexibacteraceae; genus Thermoflexibacter. The sequence goes on from JALOMS010000160.1 coordinate 5,045, forward strand.
TTTAACATTACAAAGTTAAGTAAAAATATAATACCATGCTGTTCTTTGTTTTTTGATACATTTCATACGTAAGATTTTTTTATCATATTCATAAAAAAAAAGCCATAAATGAGTTTAATACAATAAAATCTCCATTTAGTACAAGTATTTTCTATATTAATGGATTATTACGTGAATATGAAAATATGAAAAAAGTAAAAAAAAGTGAATAATTATTTCTTTTTGCTTTGTTGAGTTTTTTTTGAAAATAATTAAACATATAATTTCATCATTTTTTTTATAAGCAACCTCTCCTTGATTTTGTTCAGATTTGGAATAATTTGCTTTATGAGAAAATTAATGAGAATTTTGTGGAGAAAATAAGAGATATTCATTTTCATCAATAAAAATATGATTCTAAAAATCAAAAACTTCGGCAGCATCAACCAAGCAGAAATTGATTTGAGCAAAGACTTGATTTTGTTATGTGGAGAGCAAGATTATTGGCAGACTTATCTGACTCATACTATTTATCATTTGTTTAGCTTTGATACCAGTTTCTTTTTAGAGCTAACCAAAGTTGCCCAATTTGTTGATACTAAGGAGCTTGCGCTTGAGCTTTTAGAAAATCACAAAATAGAAATCAATCTTTCAGAAAAAATAGAAGAATACTTTATTCCCTATAAAACTCAAATCCTCAACACGACAGCCATTTATTTAAAAGAAAAAATTAAAGAAGCCTTAAATGTGTTTAAGGAATCCTTTGTAAATACGGAGATTGCTTTTGAAGTATCAGATGAGTTTGCCAAACGCCAAATCAAGTTTTCTAATTATGAAACAAACTTTGGAAATATGCAAAAAGGATATTTTATGACTGCCCAAAAACCTCTTTTTTCTTCTATACTGACTTTTGAGATTACTCCACAGCATCAATTTTCCTTAGAAAGAATCTCCAGCGCAATAGCGTATAATATCTTTATTAGCATAGCACATAGTATTTTGGGGTTACAAGCGCAAATATTCCAAGCCAATCAAAAATTTAGTGCAGGATTAGAACAAGAAATCAATAACTTGGCAGAGAAAACATCTCCTTTTGCTTATTTGGCAGATAGATTAGAGGTGATTTCTCAAGACTTTAATGCGCTTAGTTTTTACCTCAAACATTTAGCCCAACCTAAAGATTTGCTCATTATAATTGAACCAGAAGCTACGTTAAGTATTGACAATCAGGTAGCTATTGGCAATTTTATTGGAGATTTGGTCAATAAGGAATTCAAAGTCCTGATTAGTACCAATAGTATTCCCTTAGTAGAAGAAATTCGCCGTATGATAGCCTATGAGCATAACCCCATATTGTCTTCTGAAAATTCTATTTCTCTGTTTTTTACTCGTAAGGTAGAGTGGGCAAAATTTAGTGATAACTAATCAATACTTGTTTTTTTCATAAACAACAAAATCAAAATCAAAACTATTTTTTTCGTCTTTTTTATGCTTTTCTCTACTTATTTCAGTCCACTCGGCTGAAGCAATCAGAGGGAAATACGCATCGCCTTCTACGGTAGCGTGTATCTCTGTGATGTACAAGCGATGCAAAAAAGGCATAGCAAGGCGATAAATCTCTGCCCCCCCAATGATAAAAAGCTCATTTTCTTGCTTTTCTTGGGCGATTTTGATACCATCTTCTAAGGTATCTGCCCAAAACAAGTTTTCTTCTTGAGTAATACTTGGTAGATTTCTGGACAAAACTATGGTAGTACGCTGGGGAAGTGGCTTGCCAATAGACTCAAAAGTCTTTCGCCCCATAAGTAGGTGGTGGTGGAGCGTAAGTTGTTTAAAATACTTCAAATCAGCAGGTAATCTCCATGGAAGTTGATTATTCTTACCGATGACGTGATTGGTAGATTTGGCAACAATCGCAGCAATAATCATAATACAGCAAAGGTTTCGTAAAATCGTTTGAATATACTTAATTCTCTGATAGATAGCTTTTTACTTATCTCCAATATTTTCTTGTATTCAAAAGCAGATACCTTTCTTGGCATAAAAAAATCTTCTTCCTTGTCCAAAAATAAGAAAGCTAATAGTTTGATGAATAGAGGAGGAGTAGCTAATATCAGTTCTTCATTGTCCAAATGCTCCTGGGAGGCTAAGTTCCTTTTATTGGTATGATGTTTTTCTAATATGTCATCAATCATGTCAGAGATAACTTGGTAAAATCTGTCTTCCCACTCCTCAAAATGAATTACCAAATATTGCATAGCATGGACGATGGGGTCTCGCTTGAGAAAATAAGATTCTTGAGAAAGTTGGCGCGCCTTCCGATTGAGCATAAGTTCCTCAAAAAAAGTGATTTCTCTGTTGGATAGTGCCAAACTTATCGCAGGAGTAAGCAAAATTAGTGCAGTAAAATCAAGCTCATCTATCTTGGTAAAAACCTCTTCCAATTCGCTGAAATTAGCTTTCAAAGTAGCAATACTTGTTTTCATTGCTGTTGGGGCAGATAATATCAAAAGTTCTTTTTCAGTAAGCATAGCATTGGACAATAAGAATTTTTATAATTACTTTTGATTTAAACTATTTGGAATGAGGTGTTTATAAAAAAAATAGCATAAACCAAATAGTAAAACAAACATTCTTTGGCAAATTCGCTAATAATTCTGTTATTTTGATGCGTATATAACAGATTTTTAGTTTAACAATTCAAAAAATTTTTTATTCAAAAACGATTTTAATTTACTATGGATTTAAAACAAGTCATTGAAGCCGCTTGGAATGATAGAAATTTACTCAAAGAGAAAACAACTATTGAAGCGATAAATACTGTCATAGAGGAATTGGACAAGGGTAGGCTAAGAGTAGCGATGCCTTTGGGTGAGGGTTGGGAAGTCAATGAATGGGTAAAAAAAGCAGTAATTTTGTATTTCCCAATACGAGAAATGCAGGTTTCAGAAGTAGGGATATTTGAGTTTCATGACAAAATGAAATTAAAAACAGGATACAAAGAATTAGGCGTAAGGGTGGTGCCTCCTGCGGTAGCTCGCTATGGCGCATTTATCAGTAAGGGAGCGATTTTGATGCCTTCGTATGTAAACATAGGTGCTTATGTAGATGCTGGAACTATGGTAGATACATGGGCTACGGTGGGGAGTTGCGCTCAGATTGGGAAAGATGTACATTTGAGTGGGGGTGTGGGCATTGGTGGTGTATTGGAGCCTGTACAAGCCGCTCCTGTCATTATCGAAGATGGTGCATTCATTGGTTCTCGGTGCATAGTGGTCGAGGGTGCAAGAATAGGAAAACAGGCTGTGTTAGGTGCAAATGTGGTCATTACAAGCAACTCCAAAGTCATAGATGTTACAGGAGATAAGCCTATTGAGTATAGAGGGTATGTACCCGAACGCTCTGTGGTAATTCCTGGGAGCTATACCAAGCAATTTGGGGCAGGTGGATACAATGTAAGTTGCGCCCTTATCATCGGAAAGCGAAAAGAAAGTACAGACCTCAAGACCTCTCTCAATGAGGCATTAAGAGAGAATGAGGTTACGGTCTAAATAGATAGATTCGTAGTACCAGATTTTGTAAGTAAGTGTGCATTTTTATTGTAAAATACGCTTTAGCGTGTTCTGCTCATTATCAAACACTTATACACCCTAAAGGGTATTTTACAGTGTCGATTTAATTTGCACACTTACTTAAGTAATTGAACTTTTCTAAGCGTTCTTTGTATTAAAGTCCCATTGGGACTTCCAGTCTGGGACGATATATTTGTAGAAAATGGAATTTTAGCA
>JALOMS010000767.1 GCA_025455345.1 Thermoflexibacter sp.
ATCAAAATATTCATTTTTTTATTCGGATAAGAGAAAATACCTTAATAAATCATAAAAAAGGTCAAACAGTGAAAAAATTATTCACGCATTTGAAAGTCAATCAAGGGTTTTTTTATCAAGACCTTAGGCTAATTTGTGGGGTAAAAGTCTATGTTTCAGCCCATCGAAGCTCCAAAGCGATGATGATTCTAATAGGCAGTGAGTTCACCTGTTTGGCAATCCATAAATATGCCAAGCGTTGGGAAATAGAAACGATGTTTAAGACTTTCAAAACACAAGGCTTTCAATTAGAGAGCAGTCATATTAGTGATTTAGAACGCTTTAAAAAATTATTGGCTTTGTTAGCTATTGCTTTTTATTGGGCTTATCTCTCTGGTATTGTCAAAGATAAGGAAATACAGCCCATTATTGTTAGCAAAAGTACAGGCAGAAAAGAGTATTATTCGGGCGGTGTTCCACTTTTTGTATATGGTTTAGATGCTCTTAGAGAAGATACTTTAATGCTGATTATCAAATAATTATATATTTTACAAAGGTCTTGTCATAGACTCAGAAAAAGTAGAAACAACGGAAAGATAGGAAAACAGATAGTTATTTTTGATTGTATTTACCCTGCTCGGTACGGAAAATACCAGTAAATGTTTCACCCATTTTGAAAGTGAACAAATCAGCAATGCCAAGAAGAACCTTGGACATTTCTACACTTTCCATCACCTTTTTTGAATGGATTTTGGTTCATACTCATAATTGTTTGCTTATCATTACTACTTTTTCTTTAGCTCGTTTTAGTCTCATTTTGGTAGCACTTTCCGAAATATCTAAGGTTGTCATAATGTCTTTGATAGACAGGTCATCTTGATATTTCATTAGTAGTATTGCTCTATCTTCGGCGGGGATTTGGTCTAAAATTAGTTCTAACCTATCCACTGAAATAGCAAAGAGTTCCTCATCGCTATACTCATCTTCGCCAAAGTCCTCATCTTCTTCTAAACGGCTAAGTTGTTGTTTTTGTTGTTTCCTAAGAAAGTCTATACAAAAATTATACGTAATTCTATACACCCAAGTTGAGAAAGATGACTGAAAATTAAACTTTTTAATAGAGATAAATATTTTTACAAAAATATCGTGTGTTAAATCTTGTGCTAATTGCTTGTCTTTCACAAAAGAAATACATTTATAATAAATCTTATCTGCATATTTGTCGTATAAAAGAGAGAAAGCCGAAGTATCATTCGAATGCACAAGTCTTTTGATGATTTCTTCTTCTGTCATGGTGCTACGCTTTCTTTTGAAAGTAAAAAAATGAAAACCAACAATTTGAAAATATAAAAAATAGTTGATTTCCTGTGAAATAAAATTAAATAGTTAATATGGAAAAAATCACAATTTTTCCATTAAATTTACGTTATGTAACATCTAATTTGCAATTTTAAGAATTTTAAATCAGATTTACAGCGTTTTTACCCCCAAAAATCAAAAATTTTAACTTTACCATGTTTTTTATCTTTATTTTTGGGATATTTAGTCATCATAAAAAATGGAACAAATCGTGAATTGGTCAGAGCTTTTTCTTAATTCTTTTCAACACTTGCTTACTGGATTACTTGGTGCCGTACCTAAAATTTTAGGGGCTATCGTGCTGTTGGGTATAGGTATCCTAATCTCTCGTTTGATTGGAGTGATTATCATCAAGACACTAAAACTTACTCGATTTGAGGAGTGGATGCGTAAACTCAAAGTACATGACCTATTCGAAAAAGCTCAAATTAAAACCTCTGTAACAGAAATTATCGCACGTTTTGCTTATTGGGTCATATTGTTGATATTTTTAGTAGGTATTGCAGAAACGCTTGGCTGGTCTGCCGTTTCTGAAAAAATCTCTCTGTTTATCAACTTTCTCCCCAAGGTATTCATTAGTCTTATTATTTTTATTGTGGGGCTTTATATTGCAAGTCTGGTACGTCAAACGATTATTGCCGCTTTCATTTCTTTTGGTTTGTCTTTTGGCAAATTAGTCAGTAATGCTTTTTTTTATTTCTTGCTACTCTTTGTGATTGTGATTGCCTTAGAACAATTGGGCATAGACACAACGATTATTACGTCCAATGTTTTGATAATTATCGGTGGGGTAGTCTTAGCCTTTGCGATTTCGTATGGACTGGCTTCTAAGGAAATCTTGAACAATTTTCTGGCTTCCCTATACAGCAAAAATAATTTCCAAATTGGACAAAAAATCGTTTTGGAAGATGGTGCTATTGGCGAGATAGTCAAGATGGACAATATTTCTGTTACACTGAAAACCGAAGAAGGCAAACTCATTATTCCTATCAAAATCCTTATTAATGAGAAAATTAGAATTTTGGAAACTGCTCCTAACCCATTGGGCGAAATATTAAAAAGAACCGTAGTCGATGAATGAAAAAAATAGTTCCATTGGTTTGAGTAGATATACATTACTGGTCTTTTTGTTGTCCGAGTTTCTTTAGACAACTGTATAAATACCTAATACTTCAAAAAGAAGCAAACTTTTTAAAAGCTTGCTTCTTTTTCTTTTTTTCTTTGCATCTCTTGAGTGCAATGATACATTTGCGCTCGTATTTTAGGCTTTTAGATGGATTAAAATCACCTTGCTATATGATTTAAGTCATTTATTTTGAAGATGTCTATCATTAAATTTGTATTAAGATAGTAATTCAGTTAAGATTTATTTCACATAAGTAAAAAACGTCTTTTGTTTATCTAAAGCATAAAAAATTATGGAAACATTAAATTCGACAGTAGGTGTTTATACTTCTCATAAAAAAGCAGTAGCCGCCGTAAGACAAT
>JALOMS010000161.1 GCA_025455345.1 Thermoflexibacter sp.
GAGATGATAAAATTTGAATAAAATTACCTAAATTGCACACTTATTAGATAATAGACATTCAAATAACAAAATCACATGAAAAATTTAGCTTTTTTGTCTCTTTTACTCATTGCTTTTTCGTGTAATCAGATGAATAAAAGCAATGCTATTGTTTCTGGGACAATAAAAAATCCACAAACAGGAAAAGCAATTTATTTGTTCAAGATAGATGGGCAAAATATACAAGCGGTTGATTCTACTTTTGCAGACTCCGATGGAAGTTTTGCCTTCCAATTCAAGCCCCAAGAGCCTGATTTTTATGTAATTAATATCTATCAACTGCAAAAAATGTTGTTACTCCATGATACTCCTTTGACGATAAATACAGAGGGTACTCCTAATGGAAATTTTCAAATTACAGGCTCAGAAGAAAACCAACTTTTACAAGAGTTTATGAACTTACGACAAACTTATGATACGCAAGTGGGAAGTTTGCAAAGTAAGCTTCAGACGCAACAACTCGATGAATCAGGACAGCAAGATATTCGTAACCAATATGAGTCGCTTACCAAGACAACGATGACTCAAGCCAAAACAATTATAGAAAAAGCACAAAATTCTTTTGCTGTACTCCAAATGTTTTCATTGTTGGACATAGAAAATGAAATTGCGCTTATTGAAAAAATACAAAATAATCTTAGTACAAAATATCCTACTTCTGAAAAAATTAAACAACTTGGCAATGAGATTACGAGCATCAAAAAGACAGCAATTGGGCAACCTGCACCAGAAATTAATTATAGAGATTTGAGTGGGAAAGATGTTTCTTTGGCAAGTTTTAAAGGAAAGTTTGTATTATTAGATTTTTGGGCATCTTGGTGTCGCCCTTGTCGTATGGAAAATCCAAATGTCGTGAGGGTATATAATCAATACAAAGAAAAGGGTTTTGAAATATTGAGTATCTCTTCCGACAGAGATGAGCAAGCTTGGAAAAGTGCAATAGAGTCTGATAAAATGACTTGGAATCATATCCCTGACCTTGCAGTAAACCAAACGATTTCTATCAATTATAATGTTACTGCTATTCCGATGACTTATCTTTTAGACAAAAATGGGATTATTATTGCCAAAAATCTTAGAGGACAGGCATTGGAAGATAAGTTAGTAGAGTTATTGAAAATGTAACTATTTTTTTATATATTGCCGTGCTAATAAATCATATTTTTTAACATAAACCACGAACTAAAAACACACAAAAGCCATGAATAGAAAGGTTATCAATAGTCATAAAGCACCCGAACCAATAGGTCCTTATAGTCAAGCTATTTTTGTCAATGGAGTTTTATATGTTTCAGGGCAAATTGCCATAGATAGGGAAACAGGCAATATGGCAAATGAAGACATTGCTACTGAAGCACATCAAGTAATGCGAAATTTGGAATATATTTTACATGAAGCAGGTATGGCATTTAAAAATGTAGCCAAATGTTCTATTTTCTTGAAAGATGTAAATGATTTTCAGGTAGTTAATAATGTCTATGGACAATATTTTTCTCATCATCACCCCGCTCGCGAAACAGTTGAAGTTAGCCGTTTGCCTAAGGGAGCTAAAGTAGAAATATCTTGTATTGCCGTGAAAGATGAGGCATAATATAGGTCTGGAATATAGATTAAAAGACTCAAGAACAAATAGTTACGTGTTTACAATATTTGTACAGGCAAAGTGTTTTTCTTGAGTCTTTATTAAAATCAAGACTTTTTCACAAATAAAGCAACAATTACAGTAGTTATTAGACCCATAATAGGTGCGCCGACAGTCCCTTGAATGAGGTAATTGGAAAGACTAAAGTATTTTTCTGCTTCTTCCTGCTCCAGCAACTTGTGTTCTACTGCATATTTAATCGCATTCGGGAAAAACTCAGGCGTAATTACAAAGGAAGTGATAAGCTGTACTATTGGGCTTAAAAGTGTAATAATCAGACTCATAACAATTCCACTTACTATGCCTTGTTGATAGCTCATTTGACCTTCATAATCGCGATTGCGTTTCTCCAAGAGCGCAAAAACATAAATAGTAATAGCAGGAATAGCAACGAAGTTGGTATAAATATAATGTTTATCAATGTGTTCACTATGTAATCCTACCAACTTTTCTAAAAGCATCCATACTAACATCATCAGTGCAAAGATGAATGCCCATTTGATTTCAGTTTTAAATTTACTCATAAAAAAATAGATTTGTGTATAAAAATAAATCAAATGTAAATGAAAATATATTTTAAAGCAATTATTATGTATTTTTTAATAATTAATATTTTATTACCCAATTTTGAGAATAAAAATGGATAATCGCAATAACATAGACTTTGATTATTATAGTCAATTATTCAAATCAGGCAAATCTTATGAGTACATCAAAAAGGATTTGAGGCAAAAAGGCATAGATGAGGCAAGTATCTTAGAGGTCATCAATATAGTAGATAGGCAATTATTCAATGAGGCAAAGAAAAAAGCTGAAAACGGTGATTTATTATATTACTTTGTGGGGGGAGGATTAGTTGCGGTAGCAGGTTTAGTGATTTGTTTGAATACGACAAGTTATGCTATTGCAAGAATAGTGTCTTATCTGATGATGTTCTTTGGCATATTTGCCATTTTTATAGGAATGAATAAGAAGCGATAAAAAAGAAAAAAGCATCATAAAGATTATGATGCCTTTAAAACTCAAAACAAACAACTAATCAACCAATCAAAAACCTATACCGTAAAACGCTTTATCGCCGTTTGGCTCGATGCCTTCTACGATGATTTTGTCTCTTTTCGCTCTTAGTGTAGATTTGAAATCTGCTAAGTTAGAAATTTTTATTTTATCAATATGAGTAATAATGAAACCCTCCATCACTTTACTTTTCTTTAACTTTCCTTCTCGCAGTTTCACTATTTTTACGCCTCCTTCTAAGTCGTATTTCTTTTTATCTGCTTGTGTAATTTCCGCAATTTCAGCACCTAACTCATCAAAATTTTCTGCTACTTTAATAACGCTGACTTCGTTATTTTTGTTCTTAAGTGTCAAAAAAACCTTTTTCTCTGCGCCATTTCGCTGATAGGTTACTGTAATTCTTTCTCCTGGTCTGTGTCGGGCTACTATCTCTTGCAAAGCTGATACAGTATTGACCTCCACCTCTTCGATTTTAGTAATAATATCACCAATTTCCATGCCAGCTTCATCTGCGGCACTTTTAGGATTGACATTGACGATGAATACACCTTTGATGTCTTTAATCCCATATTGCTGTGCCAAATTCGCATCTACATCTCTGATATTTACGCCTAATAATCCTCTCTGTACTTCTCCATATTTTAGCAAATCTTCGGATACTTTTTTGGCTAAGGCTACAGGTACAGCAAAGGAATATCCAGAATAACCGCCTGTTCTTGTGGCTATTGCAGTATTAATTCCTATCAGTTCTCCTTTGAGATTGACCAATGCACCTCCGCTATTTCCCGGATTTACGGCGGCATCTGTTTGGATAAAAGACTCTATTTGCAATCCGTCTCTGCTTCTTAGGATATTGATATTTCGGGCTTTTGCACTGATAATGCCTGCGGTTACGGTTGATGTCAAGTCAAATGGGTTGCCTACGGCTAACACCCATTCGCCTACTTTGAGATTATCTGAGTTTCCAAACTCGACTACGGGTAGGTTTTTCTCTTGTATCTTGATAAGAGCCAAATCAGTAGTTGGGTCAGTACCAATAATAGTACCTTCATAGCTTCGTTTGTCATTAAGAATTACCTCAAATCTATCCGACTCATCTACTACGTGGTGATTAGTAAGAATATACCCATCTTCGGAAATAATTACGCCAGAGCCAGAAGCAAAGCGAGAAAAATCTCCATCGCTACGTTCTCTAAACCATTCGTAATCTGCATTTTTATAAAACGTTCTAATATGCACTACGGCAGGAGTAACTTTTTCGGCGGCTAATAAAAAATTTAATCCTTCGGGGACTGTGAAATTTTCTATTGCTTTTTTATTAAAGCTGGTAAGCTGAACATCTTGCTTTGGATTAGGGAGTTGGACTTGAGGTACTTCAAAAAAAGTTTTATACCCTACCAAGGTCAATACACCCCCAAGCAAAGAAGCAATGATTAGGGAAAGAAAGTATGAAAACTTATTCATTATCAATGTGTTTAAGAAGATTTGCGCTTAAAATATTTTAAGATTTTATTGTATAGTTAATACATATATCCCAATTCAAATGAAAACAATAATAGGGGGTAGTTTTGTCTATCAGATGTTTAATGGTTTGTTAGTATTGTTTTCGAAAAACAAATTAGGGATAATTTTTGAAAATAACAAATAAAATCATGGTTTGATTTTGCCTTGTATTGCTTTTTTTAGATTTTTATAATCTTCGATATCTGGACGAAGGCTCAGTGCTTGGTTGATGTCATTAAGAGCGGCTGTATAGTTTTCCATATTGTAATAGGCATTGGCGCGATGATAGTAGCCTTCTGCATACTTAGGATTAAGACTAATCGCCTTGGTCATGTCCTTGATTCCCTGCTCTTTAAATCCCAAAAGAAAGCGAGAAAACCCCAAATAATTGTGTGCTTCGACCATATTATCGTCTAATTGGACGCATTTGTAAAGATTGCGGGCGGCAAAATCATAATTTTTTAAGTAGAAATAAGTAATGCCTAAGTTGTAATAAACACTTGGATTGTTTGGGTCTAAATTCATTGCTTGTGCGAAGTCAGCCACAGCTTTCTCAAAATCTCCTAAGTTTGCGTATAGATTACCACGATTGGTGTAACCGTCAGCATCTTTGGGATTTAGCTCTATTGCCTTGTTGAAGTCGAGCATTGCATTGATAAAGTCTTGGAGCATGAAATAGGCACTACCTCTATTGTTAAAAGCACGTACAAAATAGGCATCTTTGGCGAGTGCTTTGTTGTAAAAAGAAATAGCTTCTTGGTATTTTTGTTGGTCATAGAGCGCGTTTCCTTGTTTGAATAGTTCTTCTGTGCTTGGCTCGTTTGTTTGGGCAAAACTTGTTAAGGTCATGCAAGCCAATAAAATAGTTAATAATTTTCTCATATTTTGATTTATCGTGATTATAACGCAATTTTACATAAAAAAAATGAAACTAAAATTATTTTTATCTTTATTTCTAATGCTTTCATTATCACCTTCTTATGCTCAGAAAGCAAAAATCAAACGTGCCGATGGTTTTTTTGGCTTGCACTTCGATTTTCACGCCTCCTTAGACGATAAAAATATGGGCGAAACGCTGACCGAAGGCATGATAGATTCTCTACTTACCCAAGTAAAGCCCGACTTTGTGCAGATTGACTGCAAGGGGCATGGCGGCATATCGAGCTACCCCACCAAAGTAGGTACTCCTGTTTCCTCTTTTGCTAAAAATTCGCTTCAACTTTGGCGAAATGTAACTGAAAAACATGGAGTTAGCCTGCTCATGCACTTTTCGGGTGTGTGGGACAACCAAGCCGCTAAATTGTACCCTAAGTGGGCAAGGGTAAACGAAAAAGGAGAAATAGACAAGCAAAAAATGTCTGTTTTTAGCCCTTACAAGGAAAATTTGCTTTTAGGACAGTTGAAGGAATTGAGCAAGGAATACAAAATAGATGGCGCATGGGTAGATGGCGAGTGCTGGGCAGTGGTGCCAGATTACAGTGCTAAGTCTTTGGAAATGTTCAGGAAAGAAACAGGAATCACTACTGTTCCCAAGGCAAGAACTGATGCCAAATACTACGAGTTTATGGAGTTCAACCGCAAGTCATTCCGCACGTATGTCAAATCATACATAGATGAAATTCACCGCTTTGACCCCAATTTTCAAGTTACGAGCAATTGGGCGTTTTCTTCCATGATGCCCGAACCCGTAGAGATAGATTTGGATTTTTTGAGTGGGGATTTTCTCTCGCCCAATGCCGTTTACAATGCCGCTTTCCAAGCGCGATGCCTTGCGCCACAGGGCAGACCTTGGGATTTGATGGCGTGGAGTTTTAGCATAGATTGGAAAAATGGCGTGCATACTTTCAAAAGTGTCCCCCAACTCAAACAAGAAGCGGCGCAGACCTTGGCGATGGGCGGGGCTTTCCAGATTTATTATACTCAAAATCGCGATGCCTCCATCAAACGCTGGCAAGTGCCGAGCATGGTAGAATTGGCAAAGTTTTGCAGGGAACGTCAAGAATTTTGCTTCAAGGCAAAGCAAATCCCACAAATTGGCTTGCTGTACTCTTCGGAAGCTATCAGGCGCATTGCCAAGAACTTATACAACCCAAGTGAGGAAGAAATTGGTAGCTTCAAGGGAATCCTCAATGTGCTTTTGGACAACCAATATTCCGTAGAGGCATTGATGGAACATCACCTCAAAGGCAAGATGAAAGCATATCCCCTCATTGTAGTTCCTGAATGGCATTATTTGGACAGCGATTTCAAAAATGAGTTAGTAGAATATGCAAATCAAGGTGGCAATCTTATCATTATGGGAACGAAAACGGTCAAACTTTTTGAAAATGAGTTAGGAGTAAAGTTGGGCGAACTTAAAGAAAAGATGAATCCACAGGTGAGCAATGACTTGCTAAAAACAGAAAGGTTTACAGGATTAGTTTCTGATTATCAGACTTTTACTCCCAATATTAATACACTTTCTTTTGCACCCATTTTCTTTCCTGAACACCTGAAAAAAGCAAAACAAGAAATCATCACCATTGCCAATTACGGCAAGGGCAAAATCGCAGGGGTGTATGTGGACTTAGGGCAAAACTACCTGAACATGGAAACGGCAGGGGTGAGAAATCTGATTGGGCAAGTAACCAATGCGCTTTTTCCTGCGCCTATCGCAGAGGTCAAAGGCTCTCACTTGGTTCATGTTGTGGCAAATGAAAAAGACAATCGCTTGCTTATCAACTTGGTAAATACAGGGGGAAATCACCGCAGTAAAAACAATTTTGAGTATGATGAAATTCCTCCTTTGCAAAATTTGACCGTTAAAATTAAGGTAAGTCAAAAACCTGCACAAGTAAACTTGTTACCTGAAAATAGGCAACTTGACTATTTTTACAGCGAAAAGGAAGGGGCTATCTTCCTCACCTTGGGCAAGTTGGAGATTCATTCGGTGATAGAGGTGAAATGAGTTATGAGTTGTGAGTTATGAGTTATGAGTTATGAGTTATGAATTGTCCTGTCCTGAAATAAGTTGACCTAAAATGTCAGTTTTAAGTTTGTTAAAATATAATTTTTCTAAGATGACAGGACAAGACAATAATGCCAAATCAAAAAAATTACAGAATCGCTATTTTAGCGAGGAGTTCAAGAAACAAAAAGTAAAAGAACTCGAACAAAAACTAATTTCCATTAAGGATTTAGTAGATTTGCATCAAATCAGTAGAACAACTGTTTATCAATGGTTACATAAGTATTCTACTCATTATCAAAGAGATACTAAAATTGTTGTACAAATGGAATCAGAGAGTCTTAAAACTAAACAACTTCTTGAACGTCAAGCAGAGCTTGAAAGAATCATAGGTCAAAAGCAAATAGAAATTGATTTTTTGAATAAACTCATGGAAATTGCTTCTCAGGAGCTAAATATTGACCTAAAAAAAAGTTTTTTAGACAAACTTTCCACTGGTTCAGGGCAAATCAAGACCAATACGAGTGGAAAATGACTGATTTGTATGCCTTGATGAATATCTCTAAACAAGCTATTCAACAGGCGCAACAAAAACAAAATAGCAAGCAACTAATTGATTTTCAAATAGTTGAAAAAATAATAAAACTTAGGATTCAACACCCTGTCATGGGCTTAAAAAAGCTGTACTTGCTCATTAAACCCCAAGGCATAGGTAGAGATAAATTCTTGAAAATAGCCAGTAAACATGGTCTAAGGGCAAAAATACCTCGTTCTTTCAAGCGAACTACTTTTGCACTTAAATCCGCTCGTTACACCAATTTACTTGCAAAAAAGCAGTTTACAGATGTAAACCAAGTTTGGTGTGGAGATATTACTTATTTTCAAATTTTTAACAAGTTTTATTACTTAACTTTTATCATGGATATTTACTCTCGTAAGATTTTGGGTTACAGCACAAGTAAAACCTTGCAATCTGAATTTACAACTTTACAAGCATTAAAAAATGCTTTAAAAGAAAGAAAAACATATAGTTATGAGAATAAACTTATCCATCACTCTGATAGAGGTAGCCAGTATGTGTATGAATCTTACACTGATTTATTGGAAAAATACAACATCCAAATCAGTATGTGTAAAACAGTACTGGAAAATGCTCATGCAGAAAGACTGAACGGAATTATAAAAAATGAATACCTAAGTCATTGGAATATAAGTAGTTTCCAAGAATTAGAGAAAGCACTTGATAGAGCCGTTCAACTTTACAATGAGGAGCGACCCCATCAAGAGTTAGACTTTAAAACTCCAAACCAATATGAAAAAGAACTATCTCAAATACCACTGGAAAAAAGAGAAAAACTATCAATCTATACAGAAAATACAGTTGAAAATACTAATATCCAATTTGTACTTTTCTAAGATTACACTTTACAAAAAAAGTCAACCTATTCTAGGACAAGACAACAAAATAATAATCAATTACTTAATTGATAGTTATCGTATAAACTAATTTTGCATAGTTACTTGGTTATGAATGAATATAATGTAAATCTGATAAAGCA
>JALOMS010000162.1 GCA_025455345.1 Thermoflexibacter sp.
GATGAGCAAAGTAGATGTGCAACTCAAAGATGGTATAGAAAAAGTATTAAGCTACTATCCACAATATCGTTGGTTATCACAGACTTATGAAACCAAAGTTTTAGAAAATACCAAAAATCTTCTGAGCCTCCGTATGAGTAGCGAACTTATCATCGTAGAGCCACAAAGCAAAGTAATCCATAAGTCTTTTAATCTATCCAATGGTACGGAAATCATGCTCAAAGAGGTTCTTAACGCAGGTTTTGAAACGCCAATAGCGAATAACTTAAAAGAAAAAATAGGACGGCAATATGCAAAACTACGCCCTCCTATCAATGAGGTAAAAGCAAGCGTAGAAGAAATGATGAAAAATTACTACTTTACCTCACAAGGAATTGTATTTTTCAGGGATTATCAAAAAAATAAGGCTTTGGCAGAGGCAATAGAGATTACGATTCCTTATTCGGAAATTAAACTATTTATCAACAAAAATGGTTTTTTAGGTAGTTTTATCAAATAGTTTTTACAGTTATTATGGAAACAAACATAGCCTCAGAAGACCTCATCATCAATAAAGTTGCTAATAGTTCTCTGATTACCATAGATTTAGAACAATACTATGACCATGCAGAGCGAGTCGTTTATGACCTAAAACAGAATCTTTATGAGGAACTTATCCTTAGAGAGAAGGATTTTAGAGAATTTATCAAAATACACGATTGGACACAATACCAAGGCAAAAATGTTGCTATTATGTGTTCTACAGACGCAATCATACCTGTGTGGGCATATATGTTAGTTGCCTCGCAGTTAGAGCCTTATGCTAAAAAAATAACTTTTGGCACATTAGAGGAATTAGAAAACCTACTTTTTAGAGAAGCATTGGCAAGTATAGATATTGAACAATTCCGCGATGCCAAAGTGGTCATCAAAGGATGCAGCAAGTATCCTGTACCTATTGCGGCTTATATGCAAATCACCCATTTATTGCGTCCATTGGCGAGTTCTATCATGTACGGCGAGCCATGTAGTACAGTTCCTATTTATAAAAAGACAAAAAAATAAGCTGTTTTTTTGTCTTACCTTTCACCTTGCAAGTTTTTTAGCTATATTTGCAATCAATTTTATCAAAAATAGTTAATATATTAATAATCAACTATTTATTTTTTCGGAGATAATCCATACTCAATGACACGCAAGCGAAAAGAAATCATATTAGAAAAAGTAAAAATTACAGATTTTGCTGCAGAGGGAAAGAGTGTAGCAAAATTAGACGGACAGGTTATTTTTATACAAAAAGCTGTTCCTGAAGATGTTGCAGACTTAAGGGTGATGAAGAAAAAATCTAATTTTATGGAAGCCAAAGTAGAACGATTCCATGAATATTCTTCTTTGCGAGCTACTCCTTTTTGTCAGCACTTTGGGGATTGTGGAGGGTGTCAGTGGCAAAATCTTCAGTATGAGCATCAGATTAGATTCAAACAACAGCAAGTAATAGATAATCTTAAACGGATAGGAAAAGTAGAATTGCCTGATATTCAGCCTATTTTAGGTTCTAAGCAAATTAAATACTATCGTAATAAGTTAAATTTTACATTTTCGAGCAAGAGATGGCTTACAGAGGCTGAAATACGCACGGAGGAATTTATTACCGAAGAGGTAGGATTGGGATTTTATGCACCCCAACGTTTTGATAAGGTACTTGACTTGAAAGAGTGTCATCTGCAAGCAGAACCCTCAAATTCTATTCGCTTGGCTTTGAGGAAGTTTGCCGTGGACAATCAGCTAACGTTTTTTGACCTCATGCTCCACAAGGGCTTGTTGCGTAGCTTGATTATTCGTATTACAAGTATTAAAGAAATCATGGTAATTGTGCAGTTTTATGACAATAATACTTCACAGATTCAAATGATTATGGAGTTTTTGAAAAATCAATTTCCAGAAATTACCTCCCTTTATTATGTGGTCAATCAAAAAGCAAATGATACTTACCAAGACCAAGAAATGGTATTGTACATGGGCAAGCCTTACATCATAGAGGAGATGGAAGACCTCAAATTCCAGATTAGTCCCAAATCCTTCTTTCAGACCAACTCTTATCAAGCTGTAGAATTGTATAAAAAAGTACGTGAATTTGCTGATTTGAAAGGGGACGAGGTGGTGTATGACTTATATACAGGTACGGGGTCTATTGCCTGTTTTGTCGCAAAATATGCTAAGCAAGTAATTGGTATTGAGTATGTTCCAGAAGCAATAGAAGACGCTATCATCAATGCCCAAATCAATCAAATCAATAATACTACTTTTTATGCTGGAGATATAGCAGACTTGCTCAATGAGGATTTTCTGATGCAACATCCTCGCCCTGATGTCATTATTACAGACCCGCCACGCGCAGGTATGCACCAAGACGTAGTAGAGATGCTTTTGAGAATTGCCGCACCCAAAATAGTATATGTAAGTTGCAATCCCGCTACTCAAGCACGTGATTTGGCATTAATGAATGAAAAATACAAGGTTACAGTAGTACAGCCTGTGGATATGTTCCCTCATACTCAACATGTAGAAAATATTGTGGTGTTGGAATTGAGGTAATTATCAAATCTTTTTGGCTAAGCATGGGAACTATTCAAAGACGTTTGCTATTCTATATTGATATGAAATGTTAGTGATGAAAAAATTTTTTGCCTATATTTTTTGCTTTTACTTCTTGGTAGTGAGTTTGTTACCGAATAGTAAGGTATGCGAATTGCTTACAAAGAAAACATCAATTTTTGGAAATTTTTAGCCTTACATTATTTAGACAAAGAACATCAAAGTCTTGATTATCAAGAACATGAAAATCTCCCTTTTCAATCTTCTGGACAGCAAAATTTGACAATTACACCATTTATTTTCATTACCCCTACTCCTTTTTGTTGGACTTTTGGTTGTATAGAAGACGGTATTAGTGATAAATCTAACACAACTTACCAAGAGCCACATTTTTTTGCCTATCATTTGTCTATTTGGCAACCTCCCAAGTTTATAGTTTAATTATCATAATTAAATAGTTGGGCTTTATGGCTGTTTATCAGTTATTTAGCTATTTAATCCTTGTGTTGATTTTAGACTATAAAACATCAAAGTATTTATGTTAGACCGCATTATTTATTTCTCTATACACAATAAACTGATTATTGGTTTTTTGACATTGGCATTATTGATTTGGGGGAGCTATGCTATTACCCAACTGCCCATAGATGCAGTTCCTGATATTACCAATAACCAAGTTCAAGTCGTTACTTACAGTCCGTCTTTAGCCGCCCAAGAGGTAGAGCGGCTAATTACTTTTCCTATTGAGCTTACGATGACAAGTATCCCTCATTTGGAGGAGATGCGCTCTATTTCTCGCTTTGGATTATCCGTTGTTACCATTGTTTTTGAGGAAGAGGTAGATGTGTATTGGGCGCGCCAACAGGTTTTTGAAAGACTCCAACAAGCACAAAATCAAATTCCGATGGGTGTAGGTGTGCCAGAATTGATGCCGATTACTACGGGATTGGGGGAGATTTACCAATATGTGATTCGCGCTAAAGAAGGTTATGAAAAAAAGTATGCACTTACGGACTTGCGAACTATCCAAGATTGGATAGTCCGTAGGCAGATGCTCGGAACAAAAGGAGTGGCTGATGTAAGTAGTTTTGGCGGATATGTAAAACAATACGAAATAGCCTTTGACCCAGATAAGCTCAGGAGCATGAATCTAAGCATAGATGACCTATTTTCTGCTTTGGAAAAAAATAATCAAAATACAGGAGGAGCTTATATAGACGCAAGACCGAATGCGTATTTTATAAGAAGTGAAGGATTAATCAATCATATAGAAGATATAGAGAAAATATTGGTGCGGCAGACAGAAAATGGATTGCCTATTTATATGAGAGATATAGCTCATGTTCAGGTAGGGAGTGCGGTGCGTTATGGAGCTATGACACGCAACGCAGAAGGCGAAGTCGTAGGAGGCATCGTTATGATGCTCAAGGGAGAAAACTCTTCTAAGGTAATTGCTCATGTCAAGGAGCGCATGAAGCAGATAGAAAAGACCTTACCAGAAGGAATTGTGATTGAGGCATTTTTGGATAGAACAAAATTGGTCAATAATGCCATAAAAACCGTCAGCAATAATCTATTAGAGGGTGCTTTGATTGTGATATTTGTGTTGGTTTTGCTTTTAGGTAATCTACGCGCAGGTCTGATTGTAGCCTCTGTCATTCCTCTTTCCTTGCTTTTTGCGATTATTATGATGAATCTTTTTGGAGTTTCAGGGAATCTGATGTCCTTGGGCGCAATAGATTTTGGGTTGATAGTAGATGGAGCAGTCATTATTGTAGAAGCAACCTTGCATCATTTGCACAATCGCTTTAGCTCTCTCCAAAATTCTTTTAATCAACGACTTACCCAGCAAGAGATGGATAGAGAAGTCTATGAGTCTGCTTCTAAGATTAGAAGTTCTGCGGCATTTGGGGAGATTATCATTATGATTGTTTATTTGCCTTTGCTGACCTTAGTAGGCATAGAAGGCAAGATGTTCAAACCTATGGCGCAGACTGTTTCTTTTGCTATTCTGGGAGCATTTATCCTTTCATTGACCTATGTGCCTATGATTTCTGCCTTACTATTAAGCAAGAAAATCAGTGTAAATAAAAGCATAGCAGATAGGATTATACATTCCGTTTATCGTATTTATAAGCCATTGATAGAAAAGACCTTACATTTTCCTTGGGTGGTGATTAGTAGTGCATTGGTATTATTGATATTGAGTTTTGGGATATTGGCTCGTTTGGGTGGAGAGTTCATTCCCAAGTTAGATGAGGGTGATTTTGCCTTAGAAGTACGCTTATTTACAGGCAGTTCTTTGGAGGAAACCGTGAAAGTTTCTCAACAAATAGCCTCTGTACTAAAAAAGGAATACAGCGAGGTAACAGATGTTATAGGCAAAATCGGGGCGGCAGAAATCCCCACAGACCCCATGCCTTTGGAAGCCTGTGATATGATGGTTATGCTCAAAGACAAAGAAAAGTGGGAAAACGCTTCTACCAAAGAGGAGTTAGCCGAAAAGATGCAGGCAAGTCTGGACAAGGCGATTGCAGGCGTATCTATTGGCTTCCAACAACCAATAGAAATGAGATTCAATGAGTTAATGACGGGAGCAAGACAAGATGTGGTATTAAAAATTTATGGAGAAGACTTGCCTACTCTTGCCCAAGAAGCCAACAAATTAGCAAAAGTAATACAAGGAGTACGAGGCACTACGGGTTTGTACGTAGAAAAGGTAGTAGGTTTACCACAAATCGTAGTAAATTTTGATAGAGAAAAAATAGCGCAGTTTGGTTTAAGTATTGCTGAAGCAAATCATGTGCTTAGCACTGCCTTTGCGGGTAAAGAAGCTGGAACTATCTATGAGGGAGATAGGCGTTACCAATTAGTGCTAAGATTATCTCAAGAGCATAGACAAAACATAGAAAATGTACGTAATTTATTCATTACTAATGCAAAAGGAGAGCAAATTCCATTAAGTCAAATCGCCAATATTAGTTTTAAAGAAGGCACAAACCAAATTCAAAGAGAAGAAGGAAAAAGGCGGATTATTGTAGCTTTTAATGTCAGAGGGCGTGATGTGGAGAGCATAGTCAATGAGATTCAGGCAAAAGTCGCAAAAAATCTCCGCTTGCCTACGGGTTATTATATTACCTACGGCGGTAGTTTTAAAAACTTGCAAGAGGCAAAAAATAGGTTGAGCATAGCCGTTCCTATTGCCTTGAGTCTGATTTTCATCCTTTTGTACTTTACTTTTCATTCTGTCAAACAAAGCCTATTAATTTTTACTGCCATACCTTTGTCTGCCATAGGAGGTATATTTGCACTTTGGTGGAGAGATATGCCTTTTAGTATTTCTGCGGGTGTAGGTTTTATCGCATTATTTGGAGTGGCAGTATTGAATGGAATCGTACTCATCGCAGAATTTAATTATTTGAAACAGCCCAAAGATATTCCTCAAGAAGACTTAGATGAAAATAGCACTACCATCAAAACGCCTTATTCCTTGCAGAACATCATCATAGAAGGTACGAAAAACCGCTTACGTCCCGTACTAATGACTGCCGCCGTAGCAAGTTTGGGTTTTTTACCTATGGCTATTTCTCACGGAGCAGGTGCCGAAGTACAAAAACCCTTAGCTACCGTAGTCATAGGTGGATTACTATCGGCAACCTTATTGACTTTATTTGTGCTACCAGCTTTGTATTATTTAGTAGAAAACCGAAAACAACACTCACAAAAATAGATTCATCATGAAAAATATTTTTTTGCCTTTAATTTTATTAGTATTGCTTAGTTCTTGTGATGTATTAACAGAAACTAATCAAGAGCAAGTAAATGAAAATCAAGATATTAGCAATAAAGTTATTTTCTCTGATACCCAATTCAAAAATGCAGAGATTGTCTTAGGAGAACTCAGCAAAAAGACCATCAGTCATACCCTAATCGTCAATGGCATGATAGATGTTCCCCCTCAAAATCTAATCAGTATTTCTATACCTATTGGAGGATTTGTGAAGCATACAGACATGATTCAGGGATTAAAAGTCAAAAAAGGAGACATATTAGCAGTCATTGAAAATCCTGACTTTATCCAGTTCCAACAAGAATATTTGGACACACAAAGCAAGTTAGAATATGCCCAAGCCGAATTCCAACGGCAAACAGAAATGAAAAGAGAAAATGTAACTTCTGACAAATTAGTCCAACTAAGTACAGCAGATTTCAAAAGTCTCCAAACCCGTCTGAAGGCTTTAGAACAGCATATCAAAACCATAGGAATCAATATAGAACAAGTCAAAAAAGGCAATATTACTAATCAAATATCTATTTCCGCTCCCATAAGTGGGTACGTTACAACGGTAAATGTAAATATCGGAAAGCATATCTCTCCTGCGGAGGTGCTGTTCGAGATAGTCAATATCGAACACTTGCACGCCGAACTCAATGTGTTTGAGAGGGATATACCTAAACTCAAAGTAGGGCAAAGAGTAAGGGTCATGTTAGGCAATGAAACACACGAACATGAGGGAGAAGTATTCCTTATCAATCACAAAATCAACGCAGACCGTACTGTCAATGTGCATGTACATTTTGACGCAAAAGGAGAGGAAATGATGCCTAAAACATACATCAAAGGCATGATAGAAACAGGTAATCAGTTAGTTTGGGCATTGCCAGAACAAGCCTTTATTCTTTCAGAAGGCAAAGAATACGTATTTGTATATATAGGAGGAAATCAGCAATCAGCCGAGCATGAGTTTGAGATGCTCGAAGTAAAAAAAGGCATGAGCGAAGGTGGATTTGCTGAAGTAATTTTGCCAGCAAACATAGATTTGCAAGGTAAAAAATTAGTCATCAAAGGTGCATTTACCATCTTAGCAAAAATGAAAAATATCGAAGAGGAAGAATAAAAAAGCTATGTAGTTATCGCACAAAAAGGATTAGAAAATTTTTCTTTTTTGATGGTAGTCGGGTCTCCATGTCCACAATAAATGACTGTTTCGTCAGGAAGTAAGTACATAGTATGATAAATACTTTGGAGTAGCCTATCGTGATTGCCGCCTGGGAGGTCTGACCTGCCTATGCTCCCATTAAAAAGAACATCTCCATTGATGCAAAAATTCGCTTCAGGGCAGTAAAAAGCCAAATGACCTATGGAATGTCCAGGGACAAAAAGAACTTGCAATGTAGATTCCCCAAAAGTAATCAGGTCTTTTTCGGAGATAAACTGGTCTGGCTCGGAAGGTTCATACTGCTCAAATCCATAAATAGGTGCATAAACCTGCACTGAGCGCAGATTTTCTGCTTCCAAATCATGGATAAGCAAGGGAACTTGGTAGGTGTTTTTAATGAACTGATTGCCAAGTACATGGTCGATATGACAGTGCGTATTCAATAGGAGTTTTACTTTTAGTCCATGCTCAGCAATGAATTTTTGGAGCAATGTCCGCTCTCTTTCTACATAACAGCCGGGGTCTATGACGACACATTCCTTAGTAGAGTCTATGAGTAAATAGGTATTTTCCCTAAATGCGTTAAAAGTAAAATATTGAACTTTTATCATTTTTATCTATCTTGTAAGTGAAATCTATGCAAAATACAAATGTATCATATTGACAAATTTTATTCCCAATCAAAAATAAGGGTTAAAAGCACATAGCTTCTAACCCTTTTCAATATATAAAACTAATCTATCTGCTTAATAATCTGGTAACTCCGCCTACTAAATCCCCAATAAAAGGAGAAATAGCATTGCCTATTTGGAAAATAAAATCGAACATACGAGAGAGCATAGGATAGAAAAGCGTATTGTTCATTTCTGCGGCTTTGAAAATCCCGACTGCCGTGAGCATTTCTGACAAGACACTCAAGGCAAAAGCATATTTGAATGCGCCTAATACCAGACCCACAAAATTGTCTAAGCCCTCAAATATATCTAAACTGCTTTTTTCCTGCATCCGTCTATCTATCAGGCTAACGATAATAACGATAATGCCATAAACTACTAAGAATGTAAAAAAATGGGTTGCTTTAGAAAAACTACCTATACTTGTTTGGCTTGCCAGAGAGCCATAACCTGTTTTGACTAACCAAAAGCCAAATATTAGAAATATCATAAAAAAGACTATTGATAGCAATTCTGTCAAAAAACCTTTTTGGTAGCCTTTGTATGCCCCCCAACAAACAAGAAAAAAGATAATAATATCTATGAGTGTAAATGAAACAGAAGAAAATCCATCAACCATAAGCATTAAATTTTAGTGCAATTCTAAAAATTAATCCTCAAATTATCAAATTTTTATGAGTATATTTTTAAAGTATTACTTTAACTTTTTTGATATTTACTTCCATTTGACTTTATCTAAGATGAGTGGTCTAATTCTCTGCTATTACTTTTTCTAATTCGCTTTTTTCTGTAAGACCTGTTTTTTGCCAGATAATCTCTCCTTTTTTATAGATGAGTAATAGTGGTATCTCATTTACTTTCAAGGCTTTTACTAAATCTTCATTGGCATCAAAGTCTATTTTTAAAAGCGTTAATTTATCTTGATGAGTTTCAGCAAGGGCAGTAACCATAGGCAACATTTTTTGGCAAGGAGCGCACCACTTCGCATTAAAATCTACCAATACCAATTTATCGGTTGCTATCTGTTTATTAAAATCCTCTATGCTCATGCCTTGTTTTTTAATGAGGGATTCGTAGGGTTTATTGTTGGCTTTCCATGCCGCCATACCGCCTTTCATATCATAAACCTCTACAAAACCTTTGGCAAGAAGGATTTTGGCGGCAGAGGAGCTACGCCCACCTGATAGACAATACACAAAAATAGGTTTCTGTTTGTCCAAACTTTCAATCATATTCTCAAAGTCATCACCATTGTAATCTGCATTGAGTGCGTTTTTGAGGTGATTGGCTTTGAACTCCTCTGGAGTACGGACATCTAAAATTTGAGCATTGGACGAATTCACCAATTTCTTCTCAAATTCATTGACTTCCAATTTGTTTACATTTTGACCATTGCCAGACTCGCAGGCAAAAATAAAGGATGCTAAAAGTAAGAAAATTAAATTTTTCATCATTTGAATTAATAATAAGTACAATTTTTTGTTTGTAATTAGAAAATACCATGCTTCTTGCAAGCATTAGTTATACTCGATAATGGCATTTTTGTTGGCTTACAAATGGAATTTGATGATTTTTATGCAAAATTAATATTTTTTCTCAAATTATTTTCAAGAAATACAGATAGTCGATATTACTTATTATAAATTGGGCGCACAAACAAAAACATAAGCACATAAAAATATTTTACTTTGTTATAATATTCAAAATCAAATAATTAAATACTAATTTTTTATATAAAGATATGGATAAAATTACAGAATTTGATGAATACAGAAGTCGCATGAATGAGCGTATTTTTGAATCAGATAACTTAGTTATCAAGCGTTTCTTCAATTTGGATACCAATGCTTATGCTGAAGGAAGTCTTGCCGTCAAGACCAAAGAAATGATAGGACTTGCCTGCTCGATGGTATTGAGATGCGATGATTGTATCAAATACCATATTGGGAAGTGTAAAGAGGAAGGTTTGACCCAAAATGAATTTTATGAGGTATTCTCTCTTGCGCTACTGATAGGGGGGAGCATTGTGATTCCTCATCTGCGAAGGGCGGTAGAGTATATGGAGGAGTTTGAGAAGACTGA
Source organism: Thermoflexibacter sp. (assembly GCA_025455345.1). Taxonomy (GTDB): domain Bacteria; phylum Bacteroidota; class Bacteroidia; order Cytophagales; family Thermoflexibacteraceae; genus Thermoflexibacter. The sequence goes on from JALOMS010000162.1 coordinate 10,271, forward strand.
AGAAAAGTAAGAATCGTTGAAAAAAAATCGCAATCCTTAGCATTTTTCTAAGAAAACTATAATTTTGATACTTATTTGTATTTGGTGCGACGGAAGTAGGATAAATAGCAATAAGCAGTAAAAAATACAATTAATTGACCAAAATCTAACAAACTATCAATGAAATTATTAGATAAAAACAACCATAAACAGTCAAAAACATGAATAGGAAAATGAGAATGGGCATGGTAGGAGGTGGACAGGGAGCATTTATTGGCTCGATTCACCGCATTGCCGCAGCGATAGACGGAGAAATAGAATTAGTATGTGGAGCTTTTAGTAGCGACCCCGCCCGCTCGAAGGCTTCGGGCGAAGACTTGATGTTGCCTGCTAATCGCGTATATGGCTCTTTTGAAGAAATGATTTTGAAGGAAAAAGAACTGCCTGAAGGAGAGCGCATGGACTTTATCTCTATCGTAACACCTAATCACGTACACTTTCCGCCTGCAAAAATGGCTTTGGAAAATGGATTTCATGTGGTATGTGATAAACCCTTGGCTTTTAATCTGGACGAAGCCCTCCAATTGAGAGATTTGATAAATAAGACAGGCTTGCTTTTCGCCTTGACCCATAATTATACTGGCTATCCTATGGTCAAGCAAGCAAGGGCGATGGTCAAAGAAGGGAAAATAGGCAAGATTCGCAAGGTAATTGTAGAGTATCCTCAAGGGTGGTTAGCTACTCACGTTGATAATAAACAAGCGGCGTGGCGTACTGACCCTAATCGCTCTGGTGCGGCGGGTTGCATGGGGGATATCGGTACGCATGCAGAAAATTTGGCAGAGTATATTACTGGTCTGAAAATCACAGAATTGTGTGCGGACTTGAGTATTTTTGTGGAAGGCAGATTACTTGACGATGATGGTAATGTGTTATTACATTTTGATAATGGCGCAAAAGGTATTTTGCACGCAAGCCAGATTTGTGTAGGAGATGAGAATAATCTAAATAT
>JALOMS010000768.1 GCA_025455345.1 Thermoflexibacter sp.
GGACTTAGATGTTGTTCTGAAATTCCATTTTCTACCAATATGTCGTCCCTAAAGGGACTTTAATACAAAGAACGCTTAGAAAAGTTGAATTACTTAAGTGTGCAAATTAAAGCGTTCTTTATTTAGCCTCGTAGAGGCGACAGTTTTGTAAAAAACAAGTATTGTTCTATCACAAAGTCCCGTATGGACGAAACGGACATCTTGTTAGTTAGCAAGTTACGCCTCCATGAGGCTTTACATACAAGCATTATCTGTTAGTTTTACAAAACGCAAGTTCCTAACGAAACTGAATACAAAAAACTTTTATTTTTGTTGAATTACTTAAATATCTGGTTCTCTGACAATTTTTGTGGGAATCTATTTTTTGTAGAAGGTTCACACCCTTGAAAGGGTGTGTTAAGCGAACATAATCAATAAGTTATCTTATTTTAACCTGCCGTTTTAACGGCGCAGTGCAACTGGCAGGAACTCACACCACCACAAAAATTGTCAGACATTCAAATATCTATGTGTTATGTTTCATCTTTTATTATGTATGTTCAGCACACAAAAATACTTGTAAATCTTATTGCTAAGTATCTATCATGCTATTTTTATGAAATAATGATTGAGCAATTGGATAGTCTGACAAAAGAAAATCCAACTTCACAAAGTTAAAATTTCAAAAATCAAAAAAAAGTAATTCCTCTAATAAAGGTTTAATTTTTTGTTACAATAGCCTCTCTTTGGCTAATCGATAGGGTGAAAGACTGAATAATTAGATTATGGCGTATGTCCAAAAAATTAATTCATTGTTAATCCAAAGTATTATTCAGCATATTTTATATTTGAGATGTGTAAAAACATGGTTTATTCAAAACAAGGTTCTCATATCATTTGAAAAAAATAGCATTATGAAAAAAAACTTACTCATTCTCTCATTCACCCTATTGTGTCATCTCCAAAGTATTGCTCAGAAAGACATCATGTCCCAAATCAATGCTATTGTGGAGAAAGAATACCCAAGTTTAGACGAAATTTATAAGCACTTGCATGCCAATCCTGAATTGTCCAATATGGAGAAGAATACCTCTGCCAGAGTAGCCAAAGAGTTACGCGAGGCGGGTTTTCAAGTTACTGAAAATGTGGGCGGTTATGGAGTAGTAGGTGTGCTAAAAAATGGAGAAGGCAAGACAATTTTGGTCAGGGCAGACATGGACGGCTTACCTATCAAAGAAGAAACAGGCTTAGCGTATGCCAGCCAAACGATTACCAAAGATGACAAAGGCATAGACCAACCCGCTATGCACGCTTGCGGGCATGACATTCATGTCAGTGTACTGATAGGTACTGCGCGCCTAATGAGTCAGCTTAAAAGCCAATGGAAGGGGACTATTGTATTTATTGGGCAACCCGCAGAAGAAAAAGTACAAGGGGCTTATGCCATGCTCAAAGATGGACTCTATACTCGTTTTCCGCGACCTGACTACATCATAGGCTTACACGCAAGCGCGTCCCTCCCTGCGGGCAAGATAGGTTATTGCCCTGAGTATTCTATGGCAAATGTAAACTCTGTTAATCTTACTATTTATGGAGAAGGAGGGCATGGTGCCTATCCGCATACTACCAAAGACCCCATAGTCCTTTCTGCTTATATCATTACCCAAGTACAAACTATAGTCAGTCGCCAAACTCCACCCCTTGAGCCTTGTGTGGTTACAGTAGGCTCCATTCATGGAGGAAGTAAGCACAATATCATTCCTAATGAGGTCAAACTCCAGCTTACCTTGCGCTCCTACTCGGAGAAAGTACGCCAAAACACGATTGAGAGTATCAGAAAAATATGCAAAGGATTGGCAATAGCCGCAGGATTACCAGAAAGTAAACATCCCAAAGTGGAAATAGATAATGAGACGGGATTTGCGCTGTATAATAATCCTGAACTTACAGATAAGGTAGTCAAGTCTTTGAAAAGTGCTATTGGAGAGCAAAATGTGGAAAAAGTACCTCCCGTAATGGCGGCAGAAGACTTTGGTGAGTTAGGTAAGGTAAATCCACCTATTCCTGTATGTCTGTATTGGTTAGGAACAGTAGCCCCAGCCAAATATGATGAAAGCCAGTCCACAGGTTTACAACTTCCTCCCTTACACTCGTCTTTGTACGCACCTCTTCCTGAGCCAAGTATCAAGACAGGAGTAAAGTCTATGACCAAATCAGTCATGGACTTACTTGCCGAAGGTTACAAGCCCACCTAAAATTTGAGATGTGTTAATCAACTTAAAACCACTCTCATTTCATTTTTATTTTTTTGTAATACTATTTCTCATGGGCAAAAATAAAATAACTCATAAGCAAACTGATAAAATAAGAAAAGCATATATCTATTCCTTATCTTTTATGAGCTTGCTTACTTTGTTTGCAGTATATGTTGTTACTGATGCGGTCTTAGAGCATCGTTCTGATAGTCGTATCATTAACTACGCGGGCAAGCAAAGAATGGAATCCCAACGTCTTGCCAAAAATGTCTGGCGTATTTATCACAATGATTTGTTTTCAATAGAAGATAGTCTCTATATATTGGAAGAACTAAAAACTTCCTTTCAACAGTTCAATACAGTTCAAGCCCAATTACAACAAAGAGATATTGATTCACTGCGAGGAACTAATCCTCAAGAAATAAAGCAATTATTGAATCATATCAAGCCTCATTATGAGGTTATTGTCCGCACGATTTCCCCATTACTTACCCAACAATCCTCTTATCAATCTCTCTTAAGTGAAAGGAGTTTGGCTCAGTTTAACTTTCATTCCAATAGCTTTTTAGAAATAATGAACCAAATAGTAGGTCAGTACGTGATTGATTCTGAAAATAAACAAATGAAAGCTATTTATAAAACTTTTGGATTGGGTGTGCTATTTCTGCTT
>JALOMS010000163.1 GCA_025455345.1 Thermoflexibacter sp.
AAGTAACCAACGATTTAGACGCTATTATTCATAAAATAGTCCATAAGACCTATTATGAAGAATTAGACATGGAGTTATTAGGTATTACCAGCCCATAAATTAGATATTTTCTAATATTTTTTCCAAATTGCTGTGCGAAAAACAGTATTTTTATTAGTTTTAAATATAAATTGTATGTCTTTTTTAGTGTTATCTCACACCTAATTGGAACAAAATGGATGAGTTAAATGAAATTTCTTTTCAAGATTTCGAAGAAGAAAAGTCGCAAATAAAGCAATTGCCTGTACATGAGCAATTAAAACGCCTCAATATCAGCGATTGTGAACATATTCTGCAAGTAAGCCAAGAGCCTATCATCATCATAGACCCTTTTGAGCGGATTCTCTTTTACAACAAAGCGGCAGAGCATCTTTGGAGATATACCCAAGAAGAAGCCTTGGGTTCTTCTATCACCGCACTTATCCAAAGCGATTGGGAAGATAAGCCCAAAGGATTCATTGTCAATTATCTTTCATCGTCTGAATCCTCTCGCGAAGGCAGAGAAGCAGAAGCTGTTCTCAAACACGGCGGATATATGCCTATTAGATTAAAAATGGTGGAAACTCAACAAGATGGAAAGCCCGCCTTAGCTATTTTTGCCACAAATATCGCCAAAGAGCGACAACTCCACAACGAAAAGGAAGAATACAAGGAAGAACTGAAACAAAACTTAGAACAATTAGAAGAGGTACACCAAAGTTATCACCAAAAAATCCAAGATTATGAAACTCAGCTACATCTGCTAAGAGCGCAGAATCAACAACAAGCCGAGCTGTTAGCCAAATCTAAAACCGCACAAGAAGAACTCCAACAAAACGCAGAAGAACTTAAATCAACACAAGACCACCTGCGCCAAAATATGGAGAAGATGTTCGAAACTCAAGAACAACTTAGCTCCAAAGAAAAAGAAATCAGCGAAATAGCCAAACGCTTCGAGAGCATTTTAGAAGGGTGTAACGATGCAGTAATTACAGCAAATCAGCAAGGTATCATTGAGTTTTTTAACCAAGCCGCAGAAGCACTTTGGGGATATACTAAAGAAGAAGCTATTGGCAAAGATATAAAATTACTCATGCCCGAAGAACACGCTACCCAACATGACGATTATATGCGTAATTACTTCCTGATAGGGGAGCAAAAAATAATCGGGAAAGGAAGAGAATCAGAGGCTCTGGACAAATACGGTAATAAAGTCCCAATTAATCTGACAGTTACAGAAGCCAAAATAGGAAATGAATCCATTTTCACCGCATTTATTCGCAATATTACCAAAGAAGTAGAAACACGCAACCAAAGAAAAAAAGCAGAGGAAAGTCTTATCAAAGTTACCAAACGCTATGAGCAAATCTTAGAGGGTTGCTATGATGCAGTAGTAGCCGCTAATGCCCAAGGATACATAGAGTTTTTCAATAAATCAGCCGAACAGCTTTGGGGGTATAGCCGCGACGAGGTCATGGGTAAAAAAGTAGAAATGCTCATGCCCCAACTACACGCCGTACAGCACGATACCTATATGCAAAATTATATGCAAACAGGAGTAGCCAAAATCATAGGCATAGGGAGAGAAGTAGAAGCACTTACCAAAAATGGAAATTTAGTCCCTGTCCTACTCACAATAGCCGAAGGGAAAGACGAAAACCGCTCCGTATTCACTGCATTTATCAAGGATATTACCCAAGAGGTCAATCTCCGCAAACAAAGAGACTCCACAGAAAAGACATTAAGAGAAAATTTGGAAAAATTAGGTGAAATCCAAGCACAACTCCAAGAGAGAGAACAAGCAATGGCGGCACAGCTTTCTGCTATTAACTCTGCTTTCGGCTTTGTAGAGTTTGATAGTCAATGTCGTATTACTTATGCCAACGACATCTTCCTCCATCTAATGGGATATAATCTGGAAGAAATTAAAGGAATACATCATCAAATATTCGTAACGCAAGACCAAGCAAGTTCGGAAGAATACAAAGCGCATTGGGAAAATATACTCAATGGTAATGCTAAAGTTGGTAACTTTAAGAGAATCAATAAAGAAGGCAAAGAAATCTGGCTCAATGCCACTTATACACCTATCTTCGACGAGAAAGGCAAGGTTATCAAAGTTATCAAATTAGCCAATGACGTAACCGATTTTACACTCTCTTTGCAAGCTGTAAGCAAGTTTTTAAACGAAATCAAAAAAGGTAATTTTGAAGCCAATTTTGATATTGATGAAAACAAAGCACAAGGAGAAATAGCTCAAATGATTAAAGACAATATAGACCTTAGAAATACACTACAAAATATTGTCAGAGAAACCAATAGAGTAGTCAATCTGGCGGGACAGGAAGGCATACTTAGTGAAAGATTGCGTTTGGAAAATACAGAAGGTTCTTGGAAAATTTTATTAGATTCTATCAATCTCTTATTAGATTCTATATTCAAACCTATCATTGATGTTAATAAAGTAATTTTAGGATTATCTATGGGAGATTTGACCCAAAACTTTGAGGTCAATGCCAAAGGTGATATAGCAGACATGGTCAATGCCCTGAAGATAGCTATCCGCAATCTAAATGAATTACTTAAAAATATAGACGTAGGAATCAAATACGTAGCAAAATCCTCCAATGAAACACTTGGCAAGGCAGAAAGCATGAAAGTAAATACCACAGAAGTAGTAACTGCTATCCAACAAATGGCAGATGGCGCGCAAGAACAAGCCGTTCGCATAGATGAATCTTCTCGCTTAGTAGAAAATATACTCAAATCCTCAAATGAAATGGCAGGAAGAACTGCCATCATTGACAAAGCGGCAGAAATGGGACAGAAAAGTAGCGAAGCAGGACTTCAAAGCATCAAGCAAGTCGTCAATAGCATGAATGAAATCGCCAAATCTGCCAATTTTACCTCGTCCTCTATTTCAGCCTTGAGCAATCGCTCAGAAGAAATCTCGCGTACACTGAATGTCATCACCGAAATCGCTTTCCAAACCAGCCTGTTATCTTTGAACGCCTCCATAGAAGCCGCACGCGCAGGAGATGCTGGCAGAGGCTTTGCCGTAGTCGCAGAAGAAATCAAAAAATTAGCAGAAGACTCCAAACGCTCTGCCGTAGAAATAGAAAAAGTCATTAGAGATATGCAAAAAGACGTAAATTTGGCAAATAAAGCCATAGAAAAAATGCAGTTGAACGTGGATAATGGCAATGAAGCAACTTCTGAAGCACAAAATGTATTTGAGCAAATCAGCCGTTATAGTACCCAAAATCTGGCTCTTTCTAAGGAAATCCTTGCTTCTACCCAAGCGCAAAAAGAATCTATCAGTGTAGTAGTCAAAAATATAGAAAAGATAGTAGTAGTTTCCGAAGAAACAGCCACAGGAACACAAGAAATAGCGAGTTCCTCACGACAGTTAGGCAGTATGGTAAGCGAGGTAGCTGTTACCAATAAAGACTTAGTTACCATCGCCCAACAGTTGAAAGAAAGCATTAATAGATTCAAGTTGAATTAATATTTAGCACGTAAAATAACTTTGATTAGCCGTATGACCCCAGAAAAAGACGAAAACAAGTTTGAAAAATTAGTAGCCCTTACTACCTCTTTTGTAGCTGTAGGCTTAGCGATTTCTACCATCTTGAACAATGCCGCAGGAGATGACCTATTGGTTTTTAGGAGTGATGCCAATAACAAATGGAGCTATTTCCAATCCAAAAGTATCAAACAAAACATGGTGGAAATAGAGCATGACAATCTCTCTTTGGAAATAGAAGACGAAATGCTCACTGAAACTTTTAAAACCAAAATCAGAGAAAAACAAGCATTTTACAAAGAGGAAATCAAACGGTATGAATCAGAAAAAGCCCAAATATCCAAAGAAGCCAAAGAGGCAGAAGATAAAATGGAAAAAGCAGACAAAAAGGGCTTAAAACTTGATTTGGCGGAAGCACTCTACCAAATTTCTATTATCATGTCAGCAATTGCCCTCATAGCCAAAAACAAATCTACTTGGTACATGAGTTTGGTATTAGGCATAGGTGCAGTATCATTTACTTGTTATGCCCACTTTTTGATGCCTTAGTGAAAAATGTGTATCTTTGAATAATAAAACTCATAGACTATTAAAAGTAGCTGTTTATGAAGTACTTATAAATTATAAAATAGTAAAATGTTACAAGAAATTACAATCAAAAACTTCAAATCCATCGCAGAGGACACCATCGAACTCGGTCGGGTAAATGTATTTATTGGCGAAAATGGTTGCGGGAAGTCCAATATTTTGGAGGCGGTGGGGTTTGCGAGTGCTTTGGAAAATGGTAAGATAGAATTAGAAACATTAGTAGAAAAAGGCATTAGAGTAGCTAAACCTTCTTTAATGAGAGGGTCTTTTAGTAAGAATAAAAATAAAGATAAAATAGAAATCTCGTTATCTTTTTCAAAGGATAAAAAATTAGACCTTCACTTAATTCCAAACTCAGAAGACAAAGATGATATTTATGCAAATTGGATTGAAGAAGAATTAGTTACATCTATTCAAAAACTTACTTCATTTTATCAAAATATAAAAGCAATAGGAGATGAGAAAGAATTTCTTGAAGTATTAAAAAATGTTATTCCTATTTTAGAAAAAAATAACCAAGGTAATGACAAATTAAGCAAGGAATCTTCAGAGATGCTTAGTGCATTTAAAGGGATATTACCACTCCCAAATGCCCCGGATGATAGTCTTTATTTTTCAGACTATTTTCAATCTTTTTTTTCCCATTTTGTAATTTATTCATTAAGCACTCCAATTTTAAGAGGTTTATTAGACGATAGCAACATAGACCCTGTTGGAATTTATGGTGGAAATTTAGATGTACTTATTGCCAATTTTGACAAAGAGGAAAGAAAAGAATTGTTGGAATACAATTATTTGATAGATTGGTTGGATAGTTTTGTAGTTGATACCAATGATATTTTGAAATTGAAAGGTTATAAGCTAAACCGCAGTCAATCAACACTTTATTTTACAGACAAGTATATGATGAAAAAGAACAACATCTTTTCATCAGAAAATGCCAATGAAGGAATCTTGCACGTTTTGTTTTACTTGGCGTTAATGATTAGCAAGCGCACGCCCAAGTTTTTTGCCATAGATAACATTGAATCTTCCTTGAATCCGCATTTGTGTAGGCACTTGATGACCGAGCTTTGTAAGTTAGCAAAAAAACACGACAAACAGTTATTGATTACTACCCACAATCCTGCAATTCTTGATGGATTGAATTTATTTGATGAAGAAGTTAGGTTATTCGTGGTTTCAAGGAATAAGACAGGACACACCAAAACACGTAGAGTTAAATTAAAGCCAGATGTCCAAAATAAAATGGGGGAAAAATACAAACTATCAGAGCTTTGGACAAGAGGGTATTTAGGGGCAATTTCTGAAAACTTTTAAGCTATGGAAATAGGCATTGTTGCAGAGGGTCATGCAGACCAATTTGTAATTAGAAATATTCTATACTCTTTTGATATAGAAAAAGATAACATCAGATTTTTGCGCCCTGAATTGGCAAGTGATGAAACAGAAATAAATGGCAAAAAGCAAAAAGAACGCGACAATGAAGATAATGCACGAGATTTTGGTAGTTGGACTAACGTAAAAAATGATTGTGAAAGCAAATTTCCTTTTCGTCATTTTTTTGAAAATCCATTGGAAGAAGAAAGAATAATGATAATTCAATTGGATACAGACACTTGCTCTCAATATGACGTACAGGAGGTATTTAACCCTAAAACATTTGCTGATTTCCAAGAAATGAGAAATAGAGTTATCCAAAAAGTGGACGAATGGTTAGGGAATGACTACATAGGAAAACTTCTATATGCAATTTGCATTAGACAAATGGACGCTTGGGTACTTACTTTGTATGCAACTCAAAATGAAAAAGATACAGGTTTAATCGCTATGCCAAAGAATGAATTAAATAGTTTGAAGGCATACAAAAGCGTAAAAAGTTATAGACAAATTAGAAAAAGATACGAAATATTATCTGGTGATTTTTCTAATAAAAAGAAATTAAAAAAAGCAATAGAGTATAACCAAAGCCTAAAAGACTTTGTAGAATCAGTAGCAATTACAACCGCAACTACATCTTAAAAATATGCAATACACAGTAAACCAAAGAGGATATTACGGCAAGTTTGGCGGAGCATACATTCCAGAAATGCTCTACCCAAACGTAGAAGAATTAGAAGGCAATTACTTGAAAATCATCAACTCACAAGATTTTCAGCAAGATTTTCAGCAATTATTGCGGGATTATGTAGGCAGACCTACTCCCCTTTACTTTGCCAAACGCCTATCTGAAAAGTACAATACCAACGTCTATCTGAAAAGAGAAGACCTGAACCACACAGGCGCGCACAAAATTAATAATACCATTGGGCAGATTTTGGTGGCAAAACGCTTGGGGAAAACCAGAATTATTGCTGAAACAGGCGCAGGACAGCACGGCGTAGCTACGGCAACGGTGTGTGCGCTGATGGGCTTGCAGTGCATCGTCTATATGGGCAAGGTGGATATAGAGCGTCAAAAGCCCAACGTGGAGCGAATGAAAATGCTGGGTGCAGAGGTACGACCAGCCCTAAGTGGTAGCCAAACCCTCAAAGACGCTACCAATGAGGCAATTAGAGATTGGATTAACAATCCCATAGATACGCATTACATCATTGGCTCGGTAGTAGGTCCTCACCCTTACCCTGACATGGTGGCGCGTTTCCAAGCGGTAATTAGTGAGGAAATTAAGCAACAATTGCTTTTTAAAGTGGGCAGAGATTACCCTGACTACGTGCTTGCGTGCGTAGGCGGAGGGAGCAATGCCGCAGGTGCTTTTTACCACTTTTTGGACAACCCCAAAGTTAAACTCATTGGTTTGGAGGCAGGAGGCAAAGGCGTAAACAGTGGACACTCCGCCGCCACTACTATTTTGGGCAAAACGGGTATTTTGCACGGAAGCAAGTCCCTCCTCATGCAAACCGAAGATGGGCAAGTGGTAGAGCCTTATTCTATTTCCGCAGGTCTGGACTACCCTGGCATTGGTCCTATTCATGCTCACTTATTTGACACGCAAAGAGCTGAATTTCATCCTATTACTGATGAGGAGGCAATGCAGGCAGGCTTGCTTTGCAGTAGATTAGAAGGCATTATTCCTGCCATAGAAACCGCTCATGCCGTTGCATATTTGGAAAAATTAAAAGCAAAACCCAACGAAATCGTAGTAATCAATCTATCAGGCAGAGGAGATAAAGACTTACAAACCTACATCAAATGGTTTGAAGAAAAGTAAATCAAAATTCTTTCTGCTAAATATTTTAGGCTATCTGACTTAAGAGTAGATAGCCTAATTTTTTATACTATTTTTTTTGTTTAACTAATTAATCATAAATATTAAACAAAATTAAACAGAATAGAATATTCAAATATTAGTATAAAAAATAGATTACGAATATTAAAAAAATATTAAATATATAAAGTTTTGATTATGAATATTTTATGAATTTTATGTCAAAATATTTAATTAAATTTAGATTTATTCTAAACAATTTTAATTTTTAGGCGTTTATATTTTTGAAAAATGTTTAACATTTTTGCAAAAAAAACTTGAAAATAATTCACAAAATTTATTTAACTTTGCATCAAAACTAATACTTAGCGTTTTCTTACTTTTTAACACCATTTAGAAACTTATTTGTTTAACTTATTAATAAAAAACAATCAAATACACTAAACAACTGATATGTCTCATAAAACACCCATCACAGTAGCTTACGGAGACGGCATAGGTCCCGAAATCATGGAGGCAACTTTGGATATTCTCTTTGCGGCAGGAGCACAGCTCGAAATAGAAGAAATCGAAATTGGCGAAAAAGTTTATTTAAGAGGAGTCTCGGCAGGTATAGAAGATTCTGCATGGGAATCTCTGCGTCGCACTAAAGTATTCTTAAAAGCACCTATAACCACTCCCCAAGGTAGCGGATACAAAAGCCTTAACGTAACTACAAGAAAAACACTTGGTCTATATTCTAATGTACGCCCTTGTGTATCTTATCACCCATTTGTGAAAAGTAAACACCCAATTATGGATGTAGTGATTGTTCGTGAGAATGAAGAAGACCTGTATGCGGGCATCGAACATCGCCAAACAAGTGAGGTATATCAGTGTTTAAAACTCATCACTCGCCCTGGGTGCGAGAAGATTGTGCGTTACGCCTTCGAATATGCGCGTAACAATAATCGCAAGAAAGTAACTTGTTTTACTAAAGATAATATTATGAAAATGACTGATGGTCTGTTCCATCAGGTTTTTGATGAAATTGGAGCGGAATATCCAGAATTAGAGAAGGAGCATTGGATTGTGGACATTGGAGCAGCAAAATTGGCAGATACTCCAGAAATGTTTGATGTTATCGTCATGCCAAATTTGTATGGTGATATTTTATCAGATGTGGCAGCACAGATTACAGGGTCTGTGGGCTTGGCAGGTTCTGCTAACATTGGAGATTACTGCGCCATGTTTGAAGCAATCCATGGCTCTGCCCCTCGCAGAGCTGGGCAAAACCTTGCGAATCCTTCAGGTTTGTTAATCATATAGGACAGGGTGCAATAGCCAGCAAAGTACACAATGCTTGGCTAAAAACAATGGAAGATGGTGTACATACATATGACATTTTTGTAGAAGGTGTAAGCAAACAAAAGGTAGGTACCAAAGAGTTTGCACTGGCTGTCATCGAGAGACTTGGACAGAAGCCAAGTACCTTAAAAGCCGTAGATTATCCCGCAGAAAGTAACATGTGGAAATCAAGCATCGCCCACGTTTCCAAAAAGAAACAATAGGTGTAGATGTATTTATCAATTGGGACGGTTCTAATCCAAATGAATTGGGGGATAAGCTCATACACTGCAATACCAAAAATCTAAAATTAGTAGTTATCAGTAATAGAGGAGTTAAAGTATATCCTCATGGTATGCCAGAAACTTTCTGTACAGACCATTGGAGATGTAGATTTGAACAACCAGAAGGAAAAGCGATTTCTCACGGAGATATTATAGAATTGCTTGGGAATGTGGACAAAGCAGGATTTGACTTTATCAAGACAGAAAACCTTTGCACTTTTGAAGGCAAAAAAGGTTATACACTGGCACAAGGTCAATAATCCAACATATTTTCATCAATGTAAAGATAAATAAATAGAACGCAACGAGAAATCTTCAACAGCTAAAACTGGAAAAGAGCAAGCTAAGTTAGCTTGCTCTTTTTTTTATCAATAGAATATAGCTTAATAGATGGTGAATAAAATATTACAATATGTTTAAATTTTGCCCTAAATTTTTAAAAAAAACATATTTTTTGCATTATTAAGATAAATTTTTTACAAAAAATCACAAAAAACATTTGAATTTCTCAAAAATAGGTTGTAATTTTGACTTATAATTTAGTAAGACAAAAATTTAATTGTAAATAGTTAAGCTAAATTGATTTGGTTTGCAATAGATGAGTTAAGCCGCCTGACACTGTCTGGCGGTTTTCTTTTATACATAGTTATACTATTCTTTTCATTCTTTTTACGAATTTACTGAATTTACAATATTGCCCTTATACCAACTTTTGAAAGAAGGTGCTTTGATACGACTGATATTAATAGTTTCTGGTAGATATTTGTTGGGCTGTAAATAGACAAGAAGTTTTCCATTTTCTATTCTTGTAATACTCTTGACCAAACTCAAATGTATAATGATTTGTCGATTGGCTCTAAAAAACTTTTCACTATGTATCATTTCTTCTAATCTGTCCAAAGAACAATCCAGAGGGTATCTCTTAGCATTACTTGTATAAGCCCAAGTAATTTCATCATCTACACCAAAGCCAATAACCTCATCTATGTCCAACAATATCTCTTGCTTACCTATCTTAGTAAGTAGTTTGTGCAATTTTTTACTTTCTGATTCTTTTAGGTCATGTATAGTAGCGTGATGCTCTTCTGAAGCAAAATCAATATTAGGGTATTTAAGCATAGGAATGGTAGATATTGATGTCATTTCTTCTCTTGTCTGAAGATTAGTTTTTACCTTCTTTTGTACAAACTGATAGTATTGATAAAAATAAATACCAATATAAAGACCATTAAAAACAAGTACCCAGATAAAGAAAATAAGCAAGTTATGGGTATAATAGCTTATTGGTACTACTTCGCGCAGTATCATCATACGCAAAAATTCATTGAGTAAGGTAATAGACGATAATACCGCAATGCCTGTAAGCACTACCTGTAAGGCAATCCGCTTGGAGATGTTCGCCGCAAAGGGGTATAGATTGTCCAAAGATAAGATGATAGTACGCCCAGCCAATGCTCCTCCAAATGCCTCAAGCAAATCCAAGCAAAAATGAGAAAAGAAGAAATGATTAAGGGTAACTTCTGCATAAGTAAGATAATAGCTAATCAAAGTAACCAGAGGAATAGCAATCAACAAAATGGGTTTGTCTTTATACTCAGCCCTAAAAGCACTGTCCATGATAAGTTTAATAAATTAATTTGACGATGAAAATATTTAACATTTACCCAATACGAGCCTACCAATAAGATAGTTGCTTAGCAATAAAATAAAAATTTTACAAAAATTGGCGTTCCTCCTTATTAGCGTAAATATATGAGTAAGTTTTAAAGAGAATTTTCAAATTCAATGCCATATCACAAATATTTGATTATAAACAAATTAATAATCAATAGTAATAAATAAATGTCCAAAAACGAACACAGATGAATCGTTTTTGGACATAAAGTAGTGTAAGAAATTTCGTAAATTCCCCACAGTAGCTTTACGCCCTGTGAGTAGATTGCTATAATTGGATTATTTCAGTGATATTTTTTACATTCCCAACAACATTCTTGCGGGGTCTTCGAGCAGTTGCTTTACTCTCACCAAGAAACTCACTGATTCTCTGCCATCTATAATGCGGTGGTCGTAGGAAAGTGCCACATACATCATGGGTTTAATCACCACTTGTCCATTCAAGGCGATAGGTCGCTCCACGATATTGTGCATACCCAAAATGGCGGATTGCGGCGCATTGATGATAGGAGTGGACATGAGCGAACCGAACACGCCGCCGTTGGTAATGGTGAACGTGCCACCCGTCATCTCTGGGATACTCAACTTGTTATCTCTTGCTTTGCCCGCCAAGCGCAATACTTCCTTCTCTATGTCTGCCAAACTTAGCGATTCCGCATTGCGAATCACAGGCACAACCAAACCTTTGGGCGCGGAAACAGCAATGGAAATGTCCACAAAGTCATTATACACGATTTCATCGCCTTCTATGCTGGCGTTCACCGCAGGGAACTCTTGCAGGGCAATGCACACCGCCTTGGCAAAGAAGGACATAAAGCCCAAACCTACGCCATGTTTTTCCTTGAAAGCATCTTTGTACTTTGCCCTCAAATTCATGATTCCTTCCATGTTCACCTCGTTGAAGGTCGTGAGCATGGCAGTTTCGTTCTTCACTGCGACTAAACGGCGCGCTACGGTCTTGCGGAGCGGTGTCATTTTCTCCCTTTTGGAATTTCTGCTTCCTCCAAAGGCACTTGGCGTAACCGCAGGAGTTTCTGTTTTTACTTCCTCTTTTTTAGCGGGAGGCGTTACTGGTTTTTCTGCGTTCATTGCGTCCTCTTTGGTGATTCTGCCGTCCTTGCCTGAGCCTTTTACCTCTTGTGGATTGATTCCTTTTTCTGCCAAAATCTTGGAAGCGGCGGGCGAGGGCGTACCTGTGGCATAGCTATCTTTACTCTCCACAACTGCCTCTTTCTTAGGCTCTTCCTTTGCAGGCGGAGGCGTTACGAGCGCGGACGTATTGCTTGCGCTTGCGCCTATTTCTATCTTGCAAATAGGACTGTTAATCGCCAACACATCACCTGCTTTGGCAATGTGGCGCAAAATGCCTTCTGCTTTGGCTGGAAGCTCGAAGGTTGCTTTGTCCGACTCTAATTCGCACAAAACCTCGTCCATTTTAACGAAATCTCCATCTTTCTTAATCCAATTGGAAAGTGTAACTTCGTTGATAGACTCGCCCACAGGCGGAACGGTCATGGTCATTATCTCTGATTTGGTTTCCATACTTGTTGGTATTTTTTCTGCTTTAATTTCTGGTTTGGTTTCGTTTTTAACCTCATTTTTGGTGTCTGCCACAGGTGGAGGCGTATTTTTACTTGCCGTATTTGCTTGACTATCTGCGGTTTCTATTTTGCAGATAATCGCTCCAATAGGCAAGGTATCGCCTTTTTTGGCTTGGTGGCGCAAGATTCCCGAAGTTTCGGCGGGCAACTCGAAGGTCGCCTTGTCCGATTCTAATTCGCAAATTACTTCTTCTGCCTTCACAAATTCGCCGTCTTTCTTGAACCAAGTTCCAATGGTTACTTCGGTTACTGATTCGCCTACGGCTGGCACTTTCATTTCTATCATTTTAAAATATTGTTATTGGTGGTTAATCGTTGATTGTTTGATAGTTATAGATAGTTGGAAATAGTTAAATGGTTGTATTGTTTGATAGTTAAGTGGTTTAAGTATTGATTCATTTTATTCCTGTTAGTCAAGATTTGTAACCGTTGTGGAACAATCCCTTGCCGTTGTCCGTGTCTGCACGGACAACTTTTGCTCCTCATTCATAAGGGTTATTCGAGGGACTCAGACAACAGCATTAAATTATTATTCAAATTCAGGCATATTTTTAACAACTACGTATTGTTGTAATTTTTCATCAAATGTTCTTACAGCATAAGAAAATCCATTTGTAACCACAAAATACTTGGCTTTTAATACCTCATTATATTCTTTTGCTTGGTCAAAAAATTTCTGTTCTAATCTCCAATATTCACTCGATTTACACTCTACAAGCATAAAATTTCTTATATTTCTACCATATATTAATATATCTGCTTTCTTTTGCTCTTTATCTTTTATGAAGGCAATTTCAGTCATAATTAAAGCCTGTGGGTATTTACATTGATGTATTAGGAAATGAATGAACCTCTGTCTAACTTCTTCTTCTTTTGTAAGTTTTACATATTTATCTCTGATAATATCAAAAATCATTTTTTTACCTGCCAATTTGTCTATTTTAGGATTAAATCCTTCTACAATAACTTTATTTTCCACAAAAGTTTCCTTTTGTATTACTTTAAATTCATTTTTTCTTTTCTGATTAACTATGTGATTAGTTTCTAAATATTTTTCTATTCCTAACTCTATTACTTTATCAATTAAATCTTGCAACTCCATCGGATTTCCAATAGAATTTTCTTTGTCATGAATCAATTGTATTTTTTTAAGAGATTCTTTTGATAGCTTAAATTGCTTTTTCATTATTATAAATTACGCTGAACATTATTTTCAACAATCTATCCTGTTAAAATTTAATTAAGTCTATTAAAGCGTGTAGTCCTTAAAGTAACGATAGAAACGCAGGGTCTTCGACCACTGTTAGCGTTTTCGATAACCCTGTGAGTGGTCGATAGACCCTAACAGTGGTTGCACCTTCTTTTTCATTCTGCAAATAATTTATCTAATTTGCTTGCCATTGCAAGGTTATTCTCTTTCCTATTTTCGCTTATTTCCTCTAAAAAACTATCCCATTTAAAGTTATTTTCTTGATAATTATCGCTTTCTTCTTGCAAAGTATAAACGACTTCATTTTTTATAGTTTCAAGTGCATATTGCACGCACGCCAATACCTGCTTGCGTGTGATGTGCGGGTGCGATTCTAATATTTCCTCCATAGGAATATCGTTAGCAATTTTTTCCATGATAAGTTCTACGGTAATCCTTGTTCCCTTAATCACAGGCTTGCCAAGCATAACCGCAGGATTGGAAATAATATAATCTTTATAATTTAGTTGCATAACATTTTGACTTATTTGTATGATTTACAACATTTTATTTTAAAACAAGTGTTTAGAGAAAAATCTTTTCCTACTTCTGTACAGGAAAAACCTCAAAAGTCAGCACGATTTCATCTGCAAAAACGTGATACCTAATCGTATCTTGCACCAATCGGTGATTTTCAGGAATCAACTTCTGCAACTCTTGAAAGTCAAAGGTTTGTGCCTCTTTCCCTTCTTCTATTTTTATCTTTTTGACAATGAGTTTAAAATTTATCTGTGCCATATTTTAGGTTGTTTTATTGTACTTTCTGTTTGACAAATTCAAAAATTACCTCTGCGTAATTGATAGCAGTTTGAACTTCTGACCTTTCGGGAGCAAGTTCCTCATCAGGATAGCGAAACTTGGTATCAAAACCATTTAAGTAACGTGTTTGAGTGCTTAGTTCAGAAAAAGAATCATCTAAATCTATGCAATTCGCAAGTAAGACATTCAAATTGTGTATCCTTTGAATAGGTTGATTGCGAAAAGCTAAATATCCTTTCAATGCTTTTTCAGCACTTTGTTGTGTGTGATAATGTGCTGTATCTAAAAGATTATGCTGTAATAATACTTTTGCACTTTCTAAATCGCTATTTGCCTTATAAAACCATTCTTCATGTATTTCCATATAATTTTACGGCTTCGTTTTTAATTTTATGTTGTAAGGTAGAAAGATGATTTGCTCTTTTTAAAAAAGTACTTTCCTTGTTTATTAAAATATCTACTGGAACACGCAAATCAATCAAAACGTCATGTCCTTTCAAACTTTCTGGTCTTTCCAACTCTGCTTCATCACTCACTACAATCATCAAATCCAAGTCACTTTCCTCGTCGGGCGTTCCCCACGCATACGACCCAAAAAGGTAAATCGCCAAAGGATTATATGCCTTCACCAATCTCTGTTTTGCTATTTCTATGGTTTCTTGGGTAATCATAATTCTTTAATAATTGCTAATATTTGTGTTTCTAAGTAATTGAGCATTTTTATAGTAAAATACGCTTTAGCGTGTTCTGCTCATTATCAAGCACTTGCACACCCTGAAGGGTATGCTACAGTATCGATTTAATTTGCACGGTTACCTAATTCAGGAAGATTATTTTATCTCCTAATCTATCTGGCATAAATCAATAGCTTTTCCTTATCTACGATTGGTTTTATATATTTTGAAAATCCTTTTTCAGATACTAAATCTACTTTTTTATGAAGTAGTTCTTCCAAATCTAACTGCATTGTTACGAATAACAAACCTATTTTTGCTTCATAATTCAATTCCACCAAAATATCAATGTCGCTATCTTCGCGTGCCTCCCCGCGTACATACGAACCAAAAAGATATGCTTTTATCACTGGCTTATCTTTAAAATAAGTCTTGATAATTTCAGCGTAAACATCAAACTGTTTCGCTATTTCTATGGTTTCTTGGGTAATCATTTGATTTTTGTTTGGTGTTCCTTGTTTAAAGTTTCTTGTTTCTTGTTGGTTGTATTTAATAAATGGTTAAATAGATAAGTAGTTTAATAGTTTGAATACAGATAACTATCTAACCATTTAACTATTTAGCTATCAAACTATTCTTGTATTTCATTGAAAGCTGTTCAGCCATTCCATTGCCGTTTTTTCATCTTTAAAAAACATGGTAATATAGTTCATTTCTGGTAGCTCGGTAACTAACTGCTCTATGGAAAGTTGGGCATAAAAGTCCACAGGGATAATGTATGCCGCTCTTTTCACACATAGCTGAATCATGGGGAGCATGATATTCTGCGCCGTCCATTCTTGCATTTCTGGGGGAAGGGTATAGCGCAAGTCCTGCACATTGATTATCATTTTGCTTGGGCGATATTTTCGTATCATCGCCACCTCTTTCCACTGTGCTTCTTGGTAATTTTCATCGCCAATGTACTCTGTTTCAGGAGATACCACTACCTTCATCAGTGATTTATCTTCGTAATAATAAATGGTTTGGACATCACTTCTATATACTTCCATTGCGCTTAGATTCAAAGTTTATACAATATTGTAAAATCTATATCACAGAAACCTATGTATATTTAATAATTGGGAGAATGATAAATTTCAATGTCTCGATTCTCCCAATTCTACTATTACGATTCAAACACCTTATTAATAATGGCGGCTTGCTCTACGGCGTGGGTCTTACTGAAACCCGTTGCTGGTGAGGCACTTACCTTACGCGAAATCAGTTCCAAAGGTACGTGGCGCACTGTTCTAAGCAAATACGCCCAATAACCCATGTTTTCAGGCTCTTCTTGTACCCAATACACTTTTGCCTTCTTGTATTTTTCTACTTCTGCATTGAACTGCGTCATTGGGAAAGGGTGAATCTGCTCTATGCGAACTATTGCCACATCTTTGCGTTTATCAGTTTGCTGTTTTTCAAGCAGTTCGTAGTAGATTTTACCAGTACAGAAAATCAATTTTGTTACCTTATTGGCTGGTTTGGCGTACTCATCACCTATCAATTCCCTAAAATTAGTTTGGGTAGTTAGTTCAGACAAAGGAGAAACGCACTTGGGGTGTCTTAACAGCGACTTTGGCGACATCACTACACATGGTTTGCGGAACTGCCACGCCAGCTGTCTTCTTAGCAAGTGGAAATAGTTGGAAGGTGAAGTAATATTTGCTACCACCATGTTATATTCCGCACAAAGTTGTAAGAAACGCTCTGGTCTTGCGCTGGAATGTTCGGGTCCCTGCCCTTCGTAGCCATGCGGCAATAACATCACTAAACCATTCATTTTGCTCCACTTGGTTTCGCCCGAAGCAATGAATTGGTCTATCATAATTTGTGCGCCATTGGCAAAGTCGCCAAACTGCGCCTCCCAAAGCACCAAAGCATTAGGGTTAGAGAAAGAATAGCCGTACTCAAAGCCTAAAACTCCGTATTCTGAAAGCAAGGAATTGTAAATCCAATATTTTTCTTGTCCTGCTTCTATGTTGTTCAGTTGGCAGTAGTCTTCATTGGTTTCTGCGTCTTTCATAATGGCATGACGGTGCGAAAACGTGCCTCTTTCTACGTCCTGACCTGTCAATCTTACCATTTTATCTTCCATGAGAAGCGTGCCATACGCCAACAATTCCCCACTTGCCCAGTTGATTTCCTTGTCTTCGTAAAAAGATTTTTGGCGGTCTTTGATGAGTTTTTCTATCTGTTTGATAGGCTTTTGTCCAAGGCGGATTGAGAAACAGCAGTCGCAGGAGATTTCTCAAAATCCTCTGGTGCTGAACGCCTTAACTTTGCCCACTGCTCATCAAATTTTTTGTCCACGTAAGGGATAGATTGTTGTTTGACCAAATTCAAACGGTCTTGGAGCAGTTGTTTGAACTCCTTGTCCATTTCGTCTGCTAAGTTTGCGTCCACGTCCCCGCGCTCCAACAAACGCTTGTTATACAAATCTCTTGGGTTGGGGTGCTTGGCGATAATATTGTAAAGCAGTGGTTGTGTGAATCTTGGCTCGTCAGTTTCGTTGTGTCCATGACGACGGTAACAAACCATGTCTATAAAAATATCTTTTTGGAACTTCTGACGGAACTCTGTTGCCAACTCTACGGCAAAAATCACCGCTTCGGGGTCATCTCCGTTCACGTGCAATACAGGAGAATCCAACATATTCGCTACGTCAGTGCAATAGTTGCTGGAACGAGCATCTTCGAAATCTGTGGTAAAGCCCACTTGGTTGTTAATCACGAAGTGAATAGTCCCCCCCACATTATATCCTTTCAATTCAGACATCTGAACTACCTCATACACAATGCCTTGCCCTGCTACTGCCGCATCACCATGAATGAGAATAGGCACCATTCTCGTATTGTTCCCTTCATAATATTTATCTACT
The DNA here is from genome assembly GCA_025455345.1 of Thermoflexibacter sp. Lineage (GTDB taxonomy): Bacteria > Bacteroidota > Bacteroidia > Cytophagales > Thermoflexibacteraceae > Thermoflexibacter. Next base: position 17,828 of record JALOMS010000163.1, read on the forward strand.
TGCGCTCTGGTTGCCCCCAAAATGACAGGATTTATTGCCTCTAAGTGCGAAGGATTGGGAAGTAGGTGAATATCAACTACTTTGCCTACGGTAGTTACGTAGTTATTGGAGTAGCCCATGTGGTATTTCACATCACCCTCGCCCACAATGTATTCAGCGTGTTTACCCTCAAATTCACTAAAAACTTCCTCATACGTCTTGCCAATAATGTTCGTCAAAACGTTCAAACGACCTCTGTGCGCCATACCGATAATGATTTCTTCCGCGCCCATTTCTGCCGCTTTGTTAATGATGGCATCAAGAGCAGGAATGGTAGATTCGCCTCCTTCAAGGGAGAAACGCTTTTGTCCTAAATACTTGGTTTGCAAGAAGTTCTCAAAAACTACGGCTTCGTTTAGTTTCTTTAAAATGCGCTTTTTTTGCTCTGCTTTGGGGTCAAAGTTTAAGTATTGTTGCTCTACCTTGTCTTTTAGCCAATCGTAAATCTCTGGTTCTCTGATATAAGTAAACTCAAAACCAATGCTACCCAAGTAGATTTTCTCTAATGCGGCAACAATGTTTCGCAGTTTGGTCGTGCCTAAGCCCAATGCCTTTCCAGCCACAAACTCTTGGTCTAAGTCTGCTTCCGAAAGTTTAAAATCCTTCAAGTCGAGCATTGCCTTGCGGTCTTTGCGCGGGCGAATCGGGTTCGTTTTGGACTTTAAGTGTCCGCGCGAGCGATACGCCTGAATGAGGTTACGCACCCACAATTCTTTTTGGGCAAGAGTGTAAGCATCACCCGTCAGTGGCTCTGCCGTAGCAGTATGCCCATTTCCGTTGGTTTCGCTACCTCCATAGGCAAGCGAAAAGTCGAAGCCCGCAAAAAATTGTTGCCAAGTTTCATCTACGGAAGTAGGTTCACTTTTATATGCCTGATATAGCTCATCTATGTATGCCACATCAGCATTGGATAAGTTAGAGATATACGTGAATTTGTCCATTTTAACGAAGCTGTCTATCTAAATTTATGAATTATAAATGATTAATAATGAATGGAATACAACGAATTTATTAATTTCTCAATATTTTCTATTTAATTATTTCTCCACTATTGCGTTGGGGTATAAAATGTAAAGTAAAAGTATGAATAAAATTTTACAAAAATATGAATTTTGAGGAAATAAAAAAATTGCATAATCGCTTAGACAAATATGATTAACAATACATTTTCAGAGTCTCCGTCCGCGCCACCTACAATGCAGACCCTCAAGTAGTCCAGTACATGATAGTCCAGAACGGTGGCACCATCCAAGACCAAGACAAGCGCGAGAAACCCATTCTTCCCCCTAACCGCCTGACGCTGAACAGCCCCATCGTAGTCATTCCCGCTCAGCCGCAGGGCAATATCGGCGAGGTCATCATTCCGCCCAGCCCCCCAAGATTAAATCTGGTAGGTATCGCACAATTATTAGGAAAAAC